>JAASSM010000199.1 GCA_021767885.1 bacterium
GCGGGCGTCACCCGGTGACCCCCTGGGGCGTGCCCACCAAGGGTTACAAGACGCGCAGCAACAAGCGCACCGATGGTTTCATCGTGCGCCGTCGCAAGCGCTAACGGATCGCAAGGGGGCGAGAACTCGTGCCACGTTCAATCCGCAAGGGGCCGTTCGTCGATGCGCACCTCATGGGCAAGGTGCGGGAGGCGTCGGCGTCCAGCAGCAAGCGCCCGATCAAGACCTGGTCGCGCCGGTCCATGGTGGTGCCGGAGATGGTGGGCCTCACCATTGCCGTGCATAACGGCCGCCAGCACGTGCCGGTGATCATCAACGAGAACATGGTGGGCCACAAGCTGGGCGAGTTCGCCTCGACCCGGACCTACCGGGGCCACGCCGCGGACAAGAAGGCGAGGAGGTGACCGCCATGGAGACCGCAGCCAGGCTCAGGTTCACCCGCCTGTCCCCGCAGAAGGCCCGGCTTCTGGCCGACATGGTGCGGGGCAAGCCGGTGGGGCAGGCCCTCCAGATCCTCGAGTACCAGCCCCAGAAGGCGGCGCGGATCCTCAAGAAGGTGCTGGAGTCGGCCATCGCCAACGCCGAGCAGAACGACGGCGCCGACATCGACGAGCTGCACGTGGCCCGGATCTTCGTGGACGAGGGGCCGGTGATGAAGCGGATCCGGCCGCGCGCCAAGGGCCGCGCCAACCGCATCCACAAGCGCACCAGCCACATCACGGTGGCCGTGGCCGAGCAGTAGGAGACAGCAGCGCATGGGACACAAGATTCACCCGACGGGGTTCCGGCTGGGCATCACCGAGGACTGGCGGTCCATGTGGTACGCCAACAGCCGCAACTTCGGCGACAACCTGAACAACGACCTGCGGGTGCGCAACTTCATCCGCAAGCGGCTGGCCCATGCGTCCATCAGCCGGGTGCGTATCGAGCGTCCGGCCAAGAACGCGCTGATCACCATCCACACGGCCCGGCCGGGGGTGGTCATCGGCAAGAAGGGTGAGGACATCGAGAAGCTCCGCAAGGAGCTCACCCAGCTGATGCAGGTGCCGGTGCACGTCAACATCGAAGAGGTGCGCAAGCCCGAGCTGGACGCCCTGCTGGTGGCCGAGAACGTCGCCCAGCAGCTGGAGCGGCGCATCATGTTCCGGCGCGCCATGAAGCGCGCGGTGGGCAACGCCATGCGCCTGGGCGGCCAGGGCATCAAGATCCAGGTCTCCGGCCGCCTGAACGGCGCCGAGATCGCCCGTACCGAGTGGTACCGCGAGGGCCGCGTGCCCCTGCACACCCTGCGGGCCGACATCGATTACGGCCTGGCGGAGGCCCGCACCACCTACGGCGTCATCGGCGTCAAGGTGTGGGTGTTCAAGGGCGAGATCCTGGACAGCGACGCCGCCGCCCCCGCCCGGGGCCAGAAGGCCGGCTGATTAGGGGACACGAGCCATGCTGCAGCCGAAGCGGACCAAGTACCGCAAGCAACAGAAGGGCCGCAACCGGGGCCTCGCCACCCGCGGCGCCACCGTGAACTTCGGGGAGTACGGCCTCAAGGCCACCGCCCGGGGCAACATCACGGCGCGCCAGATCGAGGCCGGCCGGCGGGCCATCAACCGTCACGTCAAGCGCGGCGGCAAGGTCTGGATCCGGATCTTCCCGGACGTGCCCATTACCTCCAAGCCCCTGGAAGTGCGCCAGGGCAAGGGCAAGGGCAACGTGGATCACTGGGCGGCGCGTATCCAGCCCGGCCGGGTGATCTTCGAGATCGAGGGCGTCTCCGAGGCAATGGCCCGGGAGGCGTTCCGGCGGGCGGCGGCGAAGCTGCCGCTGACCACCACCTTCGTGGAGCGGACGGCGCTGTGATGAAGGCGAGCGAACTTCGCGGCAAGAGCGGCGCGGACCTGCGCCAGGAGCTGGAGGCGCGGCGCAAGGAGCAGTTCAACCTGCGCATGCAGCAGGCCACCGGCCAGCTGGTGCGGCCGTCCCAGCTGGGGCAGGTGCGCCGGGAGATCGCGCGCATCAAGACGTTGCTGAACGAGAAGGCGAGAGCGGGCGAGACGTCATGAGCGAGGCAGCCACCGAGACCACCAAGGCCAAGCGCACCGTCAACGGGCGCGTGGTCAGCAACCGCATGGACAAGACGGTCACCGTGCTGGTGGAGCGCCTGGAGCGTCACCCGCTGTACGGCAAGTACCAGCGCAAGAGCACCAGGCTCCATGCCCACGACGAGAACAACGAGTGCCAGGTGGGTGACCTGGTGGCGGTGGAGGAGTGCCGGCCGCTGTCCAAGCTCAAGTCCTGGCGGCTGGTGAAGGTGCTGGAAAAGGCCAACGCCTGAGTGCCCCGCCGGGAGCGAAGCGCGAACAAGTGAGAACATCGTCATGATTCAGATGCAGACCCTGCTCAATGCCGCGGACAACAGCGGCGCCCGGGTAGTCCAGTGCATCAAGGTGCTGGGCGGCTCCCGGCGGCGCTACGCCGGCATCGGGGACATCATCAAGGTGAGCGTCAAGGACGCCATCCCCCGTGGCCGCGTCAAGAAGGGCGAGGTCTACAACGCGGTGGTGGTGCGCACCCGGCACGGCGTGCGCCGCCCCGACGGTTCGCTGATCCGTTTCGACGGCAACGCCGCGGTGCTGCTGAACAACCAGCTCGCCCCCATCGGCACCCGCGTGTTCGGGCCGGTCACCCGGGAGCTGCGCACCGAGAAGTTCATGCGGATCATCTCGCTGGCGCCGGAGGTGCTGTAGGGCCATGCGCAAGATCAGGAAGGGCGACGAAGTCATCGTCATCGCCGGCCGCGACAAGGGCCGGCGGGGCCACGTCATCCGCGTGCTCCCCGAGCAGCAGCAGGTGGTCGTGGAAAACGTCAACACCGTGAAGAAGCACCAGCGCGGCAACCCCCAGATGGGGACCTCCGGCGGCATTGTCGACAAGGAGATGCCGCTGCACGTCTCCAACGTGGCCATCTACAACCCGGCCACCGGCAAGGCCGACCGGGTGGGGTTCCGGATGGAAGGCGAGCGCAAGGTCCGCATCTTCAAGTCCAGCAACGAGACGATCGGGTCGTAGCGATGGCAAGGCTGCAACAGATGTACCGCAAGGAGCTGCTGCCGTCCCTGATGGAGCGGTTCCAGTACGACAACGTGATGCAGGCGCCGCGGCTGGTGAAGGTCACCCTGAACATGGGTGTCGGCGAGGCCACCCGGGACAAGAAGGTGCTGGAGTCCGCCGAGAAGGAACTGGCGCTGATCGCCGGCCAGAAGCCGGTCATCACCATGGCGCGCAAGTCGGTGGCCGGCTTCAAGATCCGCGAGGGCTGGCCCATCGGTCTCAAGGTGACCCTGCGCCGGGAGCGCATGTACGAGTTCCTGGACCGGTTCATCAACGTCGCCGCCCCGCAGATCCGCGACTTCCGCGGCTTCTCGCCGCGGGGCTTCGACGGCCGCGGCAACTACAACGCCGGCGTGCGCGAGCAGATCATCTTCCCGGAGATCGACTACGACAAGGTCGACTCCATCCGGGGCATGGACATCGCCATCACCACGACGGCGAACCGCGACGAGGAAGGACTGGCCCTGCTCGAGGGCTTCAACTTCCCGTTCCGCAAGTAAGAGGACGGTCATGGCAAAAGTCTGCATGGTGGAGCGCGAGCGAAAGCGCTCCAAGCTGGCGGCCCAGTACGCGAAGAAGCGCGCGGAGCTGAAGGCCATCATCAAGAGCGCCTCCAGTTCCGAGGAGGAAAAGGCGGCCGCGGTGGAGCAGCTCAGCCGGCTGCCCCGCAACTCCAGCCCCACCCGCCAGCGCAACCGCTGCCAGGTGTCCGGGCGGCCGCGGGGCGTCTACCGCAAGTTCGGGCTGGCGCGCAACAAGCTGCGCGAAGCCGCCATGCGGGGCGAAATCCCCGGTCTGTCGAAGTCCAGCTGGTAGGCGCCGGCGCGCCGCAACCAGGACCAGGAATCAGGTGACGCAAGCATGAGCATGACCGATCCCATCGCGGATATGCTGACCCGGATCCGCAACGGCCAGCGGGCCGAGAAGGCGGAGGTGGCCATGCCCTCGTCGAAGCTCAAGGTCGCCATCGCCGGCGTCCTTCGCTCCGAGGGCTACATCTCGGATTTCCGCGTCGAGGGTGAGCGCAAGCCTGAGCTGATCGTGACGCTCAAGTACTACGAGGGCCGCCCGGTGATCGAGGAGATCCGGCGGGTGAGCCGGCCGGGCCTGCGTCGCTTCGAGGGCAAGCGCACGCTGCCCCGGGTCCGTGGCGGGCTCGGCATCGCCATCGTGTCGACCTCCAAGGGGGTGATGACGGACCGCGCGGCGCGCGCTGCCGGCCAGGGCGGCGAGGTGCTCTGCGAGGTCTTCTAGAGCTCAGGATACGAGGCGGGACGAATCAGTCATGTCGAGAGTAGCCAAGAATCCCATCACCCTGCCCAAGGGCGTGGACGTCACGCTCCAGGAGGGCGAGCTGGGCGTGAAGGGTCCCAAGGGGAGCCTCACCATGCCGGTCCACCAGACGGTGGAGGTCAGCCAGGACGACGGCGTGCTGCGCTTCGCCCCGCGGGGCGGCGACGCCGACGCCTGGGCCATGGCCGGCACGATGCGCGCCCTGGCCAACAACCTGGTGCAGGGCGTCAGCCAGGGCTTCGAGCGCCGCCTGCAGCTGGTGGGCGTGGGCTATCGTGCCCAGGCCCAGGGCAAGAGCCTGAACCTGACCCTGGGCTTTTCCCACCCGGTGGACTTCCCCATCCCGGAAGGCATCACCGTGGAGACGCCGACCCAGACCGAGGTGGTGATCAAGGGAATCGACAAGCAGCAGGTGGGCCAGGTGGCCGCCAAGATCCGCGGTTTCCGTCCTCCCGAGCCCTACAAGGGCAAGGGAGTGCGCTACGCCGACGAGCGCGTGGTGCTGAAGGAAGCCAAGAAGAAGTGATGCCGAGGTAGCCAGAGAGATGGACAAGAAATCCGCACGACTGCGCCGGGCCCGGCGCGCCCGCGCCAAGCTGCGCGAGTTGGGGGCCTACCGGCTGACCGTGCACCGCACGCCCCGGCACATCTAC
>JAASSM010000200.1 GCA_021767885.1 bacterium
CGGCGCCGCCGCCGACGATGACGCGGCCCTGCACGTGACCGATCGGCGGTCCCTGTTCACCCTCGGCCGCATCAGCGCCCTGTACGACCGCCTGCTCACCGGCGCGGTGCGCCGCCGCGTGCTCACGCTCGCGGTGGCCTTCGCCCTCTTCGCCGCCAGCGTCTGGGGCTTCGGCCGGCTGGGCATGGAGCTGATCCCGGAGATGACCGAGGGCGAGTTCTTCTTCGAGGCCGAGCTGCCCGAGGGCACGAGCCTGGCGGCCACCGACCGCGTGCTGCAGCGCATGGAGGCCGCCGCCGGGGCCCAGCCCGGCGTGGCGCTGCACTTCGCCACCGTGGGCAGCCGCAGCGGCGCCGGCGGGGTGACCACCAACACACGCGGCGAGAACCTGGGCCAGCTGAACGTGGTGCTCGCCGACCGCGCCGACGAGGCGCTGGAGCTGCGCACCGCCGAGGCGCTGCGCGACAGCTTCGCGCGCATCCCGGACCTGCAGGCCAAGTTCGGTCGTCCCGCCTACTTCACGCTCAAGACACCGGTGGAGGTGGAACTCTACGGCGAGGACCTCGACCTGCTGCGCGACTACTCCCTGGACCTGGCGCGCCGCCTGGAGGGCGTGCCGGGCCTGGCCGACGTGCGCTCCAGCCTCGAGGCGGGCAACCCGGAGCTGCAGGTGGTCTTCGACCGCGACCGCCTGGCCTCCCTCGGCCTGGACATGGCCTCGCTCTCGCAGGCGCTGCAGGATCGCGTCCAGGGCGCGGTGCCCACGCGGTTCCGCGAGCAGGATCGCCAGATCGACATCCGCGTCCGCAACCGCGAGGCCGACCGCGCCAGCCTGGAGGACGTGCGCTCGCTGGTGATCCCCGGCCCGGGGGGTGAGCCCCTGCGCCTGGTCACCGTCGCGGACGTGCGCCTGGACCGCGGCCCGGCCGAGGTCCATCGCCTGCAGCAGCAGCGCGCCGCCGTGGTCTCGGCCAACCTGGACGACCGCGCCCTGGGCGCGGCCATCGCCGACGTCGAGGCCGTCCTCGCCGACGCGCCGCCGCCGGAGGGGATCACCGTGGAGCTGGGCGGCCAGAGCGAGGAGATGGCGGTGAGCTTCGCCAGCCTGCGCTTCGCCCTGGCCCTGGCCGTGTTCCTGGTCTACCTGGTGATGGCGGCCACCTTCGAGAGCTTCCTGCACCCGCTGATCGTGCTGTTCACCATCCCGCTGGCGCTGGTGGGCGTGGTGGCCGCGCTGCTGGCCACGGGCACCACCGTGACGGTGATCGTGCTCATCGGCGCGGTGATGCTGGTGGGCATCGTGGTCAACAACGCCATCGTGCTCATCGACACCATCAACCGTTACCGGCGCGGGGGCCTGCAGAAGCGGGAGGCCGTGCTGCGCGCCGGCCACGCGCGTCTGCGGCCCATCCTGATGACCACCGCCACCACGGTGCTCGGCCTGCTGCCCATGGCCATCAGCTTCGGCCAGGGCAGCGAGCTGCGCTCGCCCCTGGCCATCACCGTGGCGGGGGGGCTGCTGCTCTCCACGCTGCTGACGCTGGTGGTGATCCCGGCGGCCTACGCGCTGGTGCCCTCGACGGTGCGGGCGGAGGAGCCCGTGGGCGCCAGCGGCGGGCCGGATCCGTCGGCGCCGCCGTTGCCGGCGCCGCAGCCGGGCCGGGATTAAGGGTTTCCCGGAGTCAAGGGGCGGGTCCTCGCGGTCGATACCGGTTCCAGACGGAGCCGAATGCCCCGACCGACGAGGTCTCGCCCATGCCGTCCTGCCGTCGCCGGCCGTCCGCCGGCCCGTACCTGTCGATCATGCTGGCCATCCTGGTGGCCGGACCCGCGTGCGCCCTGGACCCGGAGCAGGACCTGCGGCAGTACGGCCTGGACAGCTGGACCTCGCTCGACGGCCTGCCCCAGAACTCCATCCAGGCCATCCATCAGACCCGCGACGGCTACCTGTGGTTCGGGACCCAGGAGGGCCTGGTGCGCTTCGACGGCGTGCGCTTCACCGTCTTCGATGGCGGCAACACGCCGGCCTTCGTCCACGACGACGTCCAGGACCTGGCCGAGACCGCCGACGGCAGCCTCTGGATCGCCACCTATGGCGGCGGCCTCGTGCGCCTGGACCGGGGGCGCTTCACCAACGTGGCCAGCGAGGCCATCGGCGGCGACCTGTCCACCGCCGCCAGCGTCATGACGCTGGCCGTCGGGCCCACCGGGACGCTCTGGATCGGCACCCTGGACGCGGGCCTCTTCCGCTGGCGTGACGGGCGCCTGGAGCGCGTGCCGGTTCCCGGCGACCACGCCGACGCCGGCATCCTCGCCGTGGCCGAGGCCGACGACGGCACCCTCTGGCTGGGGACCCACCAGGGGCTGGCGCGCTGCCTGCAGGGGCGCTGGGAGGCCGTCCCGCTGCCGCCGCTGGCCAGCCACCAGTCCATCTGGGCCCTGCACCTCGACCCCGACGGCACGCTCTGGACCGCCGCCGGATCCCTGCTGCTCGCCTGGCGGGGCGAGCACTTCCGCGCCCATCCCGCGCCCGCCGCACGCCCCTGGGACTACGTCTGCGACATCCTGCGCGACACCGACGGCGATCTGTGGCTCGGGACCTACAACGGTGGGCTCGTCCGCTGGCGTGAGGGGCGCTTCGAGGCCCTGACCCACGCCGGGGGTCTGGGCGGCGACTCCGTCTCCGCGCTCTGCCAGGACCAGGAGGGGTCGCTCTGGGTGGGGACCTTCCATGGCGGGTTGAACCGGCTGCACGACACCCCGTTCCGTGCCATCGACACGCAGAGCGGCCTGCCCGGCAACCACGTGCGCGCGGCCATGCGCACGCGCGACGGCGCCCTCTGGGTGGGGCTGGATTCCGAGGGCCTGGTGCGGCGCGGGCCCGACGGCGCGCAGCGCCAGTGGAACCTGGCCGACGGGTTGCCCGGCGCCACCGTGCACGCCCTGGCCGAGGGCCCCGATGGCAGCATCTGGGCCGGGACCGACCGCGGGCTGGTGCGCCTGACCGTCGACGGCCTGGAGGTGCTCGACACGCGGCACGGCCTCTCCCACGATGCCGTCCGCGGCCTGCTGGTGGACAGCCGGGGCGAGGTCTGGGTGGGCACCAAGGGCGGCGGCGCCAACCGCATCGTCGATGGCCGGATCACGGTCTTCGGACCGGAGGCGGGCCTGCCCTCGACCATCGTGCGCTGGATCACCGAGGACGCCGCGGGTCGCATCTGGCTGGGCACCGAGTCCGGCGTGGTGCGCCGGGGCGCCGACGGACGGTTCGTGCCCGTGGCCCCCGGCCAGGGCCTGGAGCGCTGCTACGTGGTGAGCATCTACGCCGACTCCGAAGGCGTGGTCTGGCTCGGGACCTACGGCAACGGCCTGGTGCGGGTGGACGGCGACCGGGTGGACATCCTCGACACCTCCGACGGCCTCTTCGAGGACGCGGTGTACGCCGTGGTGGAGGACACGCGCGGTCGTCTCTGGCTGCCCTGCAACCGCGGCATCTTCGGCCTGGCCAAGGACCAGATCCGCGCCTACCTCGCCGGCGAGGTGCCGCGCCTCGAGCCCCTGGTGCTCGGCCCGCAGCACGGCATGCCGGGCACCGAGTGCAACGGCGGCTCGCAGCCCTCCTCCTGGCGCGACCCGGGGGGACAGATCGCCTTCGCCACCAATGGCGGCCTCGCCGTGTTCGATCCCGCCCACGTGGGATTCTGCGAGCGGGCGCCGGCGGTGGTGGTCGAGGAGGTCTTCGCCGACAATCGCCTGGTGTCCGGGGACGGGCTGCAGACCATCGCGCCCGGCCGGCGGGACCTGGAGATCCGCTACACGGGCCTGCACTTCCACGATCCGCGGGGCATCCGGTTCCGCTACCGCCTCGAGGGCTACGACGCCGACTGGGTGGACGCGGGCACGCGCCGGCGGGCCTACTACACCAACCTGCCGCCCGGCCACTACACGTTCCGCGTCATGGCGGCCAACTCCGACGGCGTCTGGAGCGAGCAGGCCACCGCCCTGCCCCTCCACCTCGAGCCCGCCTTCCACGAGACCGGGGCCTTCCGCTCGCTGATCCTGCTGGCGGCGGTGGCCGGGGTCCTGGGCGTCTGGCGCTGGCGCGAGGGCGAGGCCGCCCGCCAGCGCCGTGCGTTGCAGGTCCAGGTGGCGGAGAAGACCCGCGAGCTCGCCGCGGCCAAGGAGGCCGCCGACGCGGCCAACGCCGCCAAGAGCGCCTTCCTGGCCAACATGAGCCACGAGATCCGCACCCCCATGAACGCCGTGATCGGCATGACCGACCTGCTGCGCGACACGCCCCTGCAGGCGGGTCAGCGCGAGTCGCTGGAGATCGTGCGCTCCTCGGCGCGCGGGCTGCTCTCGCTGCTCAACGACATCCTGGACTTCTCCAAGATCGAGGCCGGCAAGCTGGAGCTGGACCGGGCCGCCTTCGAGGTCCGCGAGGTGCTCGACGATGCCCTGCGGACCCTGGCCCTGCGGGCGGACGAGAAGAACCTGCAGCTCTGCGGCCGCGTCGCGGCCGACGTGCCGGTGATGCTCCACGGCGATGCCATGCGATTGCGTCAGGTCCTGATGAACCTGCTGGGCAACGCCATCAAGTTCACCGAGGAGGGCGAGGTGAGCGTGGAGGTCACCGCCGCGCCGGGCGACGGGGGGCGCGTGGAGCTCGCGCTGGCGGTGCGCGACACGGGCATCGGCATGACCGCCGTCCAGCAGGAGCGCATCTTCGCGCCCTTCACCCAGGCCGACACCTCCGTCACCCGTCGGCACGGCGGCACGGGTCTGGGCCTGGCCATCAGCCGGCGGCTGGTGGAGCTCTTCGGCGGTTCCCTGGCCGTGGACAGCACGCCGGGCGTGGGCACCGAGTTCCGCTTCACCGCGCTGCTGGAACCGGCGGCGGCGGACGGGGCGCAGGCCGAGCCCGGACCGGACGACCGGCTGGCCGGCCACCGGGTCCTGGTGGTCGACGGCGACCGGCGCCACGGCGAGCGACTGGTGGTGATCTGCCGGCGCTGGGGCCTGGAACCGGA
>JAASSM010000201.1 GCA_021767885.1 bacterium
CCATCTCCCCCGTGTCCGGGTCGACGTGCTCGAACATGAGGCTGCCGATCTCGCAGGCCCGGATGCCCGAGTCCAGGTACAGGGCCGCAGCGAAGCTCACCCCGGGGACCTGGGAGGGCGGGATGTGGGGCAGCATGGCCTTGGCGTCCAGGTAGATGGCGTGGCCGCCGGCGGGCTTCAGGTAGGGCACGCCGTGGCCCGCGAGGCGTTCGCCGAGTCGCTGGACCTGTTCGATGCGGTAGGTGAGGTACTCCTCGTCCACGACCTCGCGCAGGCCCTCGGCCACCGCGGCCAGGTCCCGGCCGGCGAGGCCACCGTAGGTGGGGAAGCCCTCCTGGATGATCAGGCGCGCGGCCAGCCGCCGCGCCACCTCCTCGTCCTGCAGCGCGACGAAGCCGCCGATGTTCACCAGCGCGTCCTTCTTGGCGCTCATGGTGCAGCCGTCGGCATGCCCGAAGAACTCGCGAGCGATCTCCTCGATGCTGCGATCCTGCTGACCGGGCTCGCGGCGCTTGATGAACCACGCGTTCTCGGCGAAGCGAGCGCAGTCCAGGAACAGCGGCACGCCGTGCTCCTGGCACATGGCCTTCACCGCGCGCACGTTCTCCAGGCTCACCGGCTGGCCGCCGCCGCTGTTGTTGGTGATGGTGAGCATCACCAGCGGGATGCGGTCGCCGTACTTGCCGAACGCTGCCCCCAGCTTGGTCAGCGACATGTTGCCCTTGAAGGGAGCCTCGAGGGTGGGATCGAGCCCCTCGTCGCAGACGCAGTCCAGCGCCACCGCCCCGCGGAACTCCACGTTGGCCCGGGTGGTGTCGAAGTGGATGTTGTTGGGGATCACGTGGCGCTCCTGCACCAGGGTCCCGAAGAGCAGGTTCTCCGCCGCACGCCCCTGATGGCAGGGGATCACGTGGCGGTAGCCCGTGATGCGCTGGATGGTGCCCTCGAAGTCCTCCCAGCTGCGGCTCTGGGCGTAGGCCTCGTCCCCGGTCATCAGGGCGGCCCACTGCCGGTCGCTCATGGCGGAGGTGCCGCTGTCGGTGAGCAGGTCCACGTAGATGCCCGCCGACGGGACCTTGAAGATGTTGTACTCCGCCTCCTCCAGCAGCCGCTGACGCTCCTCGCGGGGCACGCGGTGGATCCGCTCGACGACCTTGATGCGATAGGGCTCGAAGGGGAGTTCGTGATCCATGCGGGGCTCCTCGGTCCTGGGGCAGCGGGGCAGGATTGCGGGCACGTCACCGGGACGCTCGCTGCTGGCGAAAGTAGCCTTTCGCAGCCCGCCAGACAAGCCAGCGCTGCACGCCGGGACGGCACCCCGTCGCGCTCCGGCCGGCCCCCCGGACACCCGACCGCTCACCCCTCCAGGCCGGCGTCCCGATCCCCGGGCAGCGGCGAGTGTTCCTGGTAGAGGACGAGCAGGCGGTCGGTGGCCCTCAGCAGCACCGGCCGGTGCACACCCGCGGGTTCGGAGCCGAAGCACACGTAGACCAGCGACGCGGCGGGCCCGGCGCCGGGAGCCGCGGCCGGTGCGAGCACGGCCACCGGTCCGGCCGGCGGGAGCGACGCGTGACCGAACACCGGCGCCGATCCGGTGAACTCGGCCGCCACCCGCGCTCGCCAGGCGCACCACCGCGACCGATCCAGCGCCTGCCCGGGCGCGCGATCCGCCGCGGCCGCGGACAGCCGTGCGGCCTGGTGGCGGGCGGCGGCGCCCCCGAGGCAGCGCAGCCCCCAGGGGGACCGGCGCAACCAGGCGACGAACGTGCGGGTCTCCGCCAGGGCGTCGGCGGGGAGCAGACGGAGCCAGGATCGCCAGTCCGCGCGTTCCTCCCCGGGCAACAGCCCCGCCAGCAGCCAGGGGGCGTCGCCGGCCGGCTGCTCGCCGCCGCCCGGCCACTCGCCGTGGGCCTGCCGGTGGGCGTCGGCCAGGGCGCAGGTGAGCTCCAGACCCCCTGGCAGGAGGTGCGGCGCGAGGTCGGCGTGGGCCACCGCGGACCAGCCCCGGTCGGCCAGGGCGCGCTGGAGCAGGGAGACGTCCTCGGCCAGCGGCGCGACCACGTCCACCAGCCGGCCGAGGCGGCCCGAGGTCCCGGCCGCCGTGATGGCGGCGGCGCACTCGTCCAGCGAGCCCGCACGTCGCGCCTGCACGTGGCCGCGCTCGCGCCGGGTGGGTCGGGCCTCCGCCACGCCCGGCGGCAACAGCGGCAGCACCGCCCGCCACGGATCCTGCGCCGCCCGCCGCATGGTGGTCAGGTGCTGGATCTCCTCCCGGCGCGGGGTGGTCAGCAGCAGATCCTCGCGCACCCCGCGGCCGGTGACCGCGCTGTCGAGCGTCAGCACCAGCCCGCCATCGCGGGCCGACTCCTGGATCCGGTAGGCCACCTCCCGCGGGAACCCCTGCAGCTCCAGGACCACCGCCAGGGCCCGTGCTCCCGGTGCGGCCACCGTCGACGGCGAGGGCCCGCCATCGGCAGACCAGACCCGCAGGTCGGGCTGCCATGCCGGCGCCAGGGCGCGGGCGGTGAGGTGCGCGGCCACCGCGGTATCCCGATCCGGACACCAGATCACGGCCCGGCGTCCCGCCTCGGTGGCGACGAGGCCGGCGAGCACGCCCGCCGTGCGATCGGTGCCCGGCACCCCGGAGATCACCAGGCGCTCCGGCCGCCCGGAGGTCACCAGCTGCTCCACCGCCTGCCGCACGGGCGCGAGCTGATCGCGCCGGTGCGGCCACCACCGGGGCCGGCGCGCGCCGCCGTCCCGCCCCCGGCCCTCGGGCCCGGCCGGCGGGGCGGGGGCATCGGTGATCCGGCCTCCGGCGGGGGATGCGGCCAGCCGGTGGCGCCAGCTGGCCGCCGCCGCCGCCAGCCTGACGATCAGCCGGGTCGCCTGGCCATCGGGCGCCAGCAGCCCGGAGGTCGCCAGCCGCCGCAGCTGATCGAGGCCCACGCGATCCGGGCCCGCGGGAGCACGGACCGACCAGAACCCCAGCTCCTCGCCCAGGCTCAGCGCCAGCCGCCCGTCCGGACCCAGGTCCGCGGGCAGCGGCACCCGGTCGCCGCCATCGACCCGGGAGATTCCCGCCAGCACCTCGTCGCTCCAGGCCATGAGGCGATCGAGGTGGTCGGCGAGCGCGGCCGCCACCGCGTCGCGCGGCCCCAGCCAGCCCACCTGCCGGCGGCCCGAGAACCAGGCGCCGTCGGGGCAAGCGTAGAGCAGCGGCCCGCCCGCGGCGGCCAGCCGTCCGAGGAGACGGTCGAGCAGCGCGTCCGCGGCGCCGGGGCCGCTGGCAGGGTCCGGACCGGGGTCCAGCTCCGGGCCGGCGGTGGCCGCTCCCCCCGGCGCGGCCATCGCCTGCCAGGAGCCCGGGACGCCACCGGCCAGCAGCGCGCCCACCGTCGCGTCCAGCCTGGCGAGGATCAGCTCCTGCTCGCGGGGTGCGACCAGGACCCGCAGTTCCACCGGCCCCGTGGTCTGCACGGTGGCGGCATCGCCCGGATCCGCCGTCAGCGCCTCCAGCCACCGCAGGCGCGCCAGCGTCCGGCGGACTGCCGCCTCGGGCAGGCCGGCGAGCCAGGCCAGCCGCCAGAGCGGCACCGCCGGGACGAACGCCGGGGTCGGCCCGGCGGTTCCCGCCACTGCGTCCAGCCAGTCCGGATCTCCGAGCAGCCGCAGCAGCCGGGCCGTGCCCGCGGGCTGACCGGGGTCGCTGCGCTCGAGGTCGTGGTGGTCGTAGAGGACGATCAGTTCCCCACGCGGCGGCGTGGGCGCCCGGGGCTGTAGCAGGGCGGGGTCCTCCGGCGGCCGCAGCAGCAGCGCCGATCCCCCGGCCGCCACGCCGGCGGGCAGCGGGCGTAGAGACCAGCGGCGGCCGTCCGGCAGGGTCAGCGGCGTGGTCGCGTCCGCCAGGGTGGCGCCGGCCGCCCCGGCCTCCGCCTGCAGCACCGCCAGGTCCGCGGGCTCGCCCCAGATCTCCAGAGGCCGCTCGTGTCCCTGGTCGGCCTGGCCGAGCAGCAGGCGGGCACGGGCCTGCCGACCGGCCGTGGCATCGCTCGCGGCGGTGACCGCGACGCTGGCCAGCTGGAATCCGCAGGCCCGGCAGATGCGACCATCCAGGCCGCCCGGTCCCTGGTGCCCGCACTGGGCGCAGCGCCGGTCGACCTCCAGCCGGGGTCCCCGTCGCAGCTGCGGCCAGGCCCCGGGTTCGGCCGCCGGCGCGGGGACCGCCGCCGCCAGCACGGCCGCCAGATGCTCCAGCCAGGCCGCCGGCAGGGGGTCGCCCACCAGGTCGACACGCGCGAGGCCCGCCTCGCGAAGCCAGGCCAGCACACGGGCCCCGCCGGTGTCCCGGTGATCCGGGTCGGCATCCGGCAGCAGCTGCTGGGCGCCCAGCACGAGGGCACGGGCGCTCCGCGGCAGCGACGCCCCGGACCGCAGGGCCTTTAGCAGATCCGCCGGGCGCGCCCAGAGCAGCGGCGCCGCATCCAGCCCGCCGCTGGCGGGCAGAACCGTGGCGCCGGGCGCCGTCAGGGCGGCCGCCACCGCCGCCGCGCCGGGCGGTGGCGATCCGGCCACGATCAGCAACGGCGTCACCGACCGGCCCGACTCCCAGCCGCCGAGCAGCTCGGCGGCCAGGTCGCGCCACAGATCCGACCCGGGCGCGAGAACGTAGCGCACGCCATCATGGTCCCGTGTGGACGCCTCGCCCAGCGGGGGCCCGCTCCAGCCGGCCAGCTGTCCGGGCACCTCGCCGCGCTCGGCCCACCAGGCCGCGACGGCGGCCTCCCGATCCGCACCGGCCGCCGGCTCCAGATCGACCAGCTCGGCATCGTCGACGCCCAGCTCGGCAGCAGCCGCCGCGGCATCGGCGGACCTGGCCAGCCAGCGCCACCAGCGAGCATCGAGCACCTCCACCACCGCGGCCCCTGAGGCCAGGCAGGCGGCGCACTCCAGCGACGTCAGGCCCCGGGCC
>JAASSM010000202.1 GCA_021767885.1 bacterium
TGCAGCCGCCCGTTGCTCGCCACCACGCCCCGGTTGTTCACCAGCGCGTGGCCGTGCCCGAACTCCAGGGGCCGGCCGGCGACGTCGGTGACCCGGCCGCCCGCGGCGGTGACCACGAGCATGCCGGCGGCGTGGTCCCAGATGCGCTCGCGATAGTCGCCGCCCCGCGGCAGGCGCAGGTAGCCCTCGGCCTCCCCGCGAGCCACCACGGCGTACTTGGCCTGGCTGTCGATCCGCTGCGGCGCGGCCTCGATCCCGAGCAGCTCGCGCACCCGCTGGGCGTCGCCGTGGGCGGTGTGCGCGGACTCCACCGACTCGCAGAAGCGCAGGTGGGTGGGGTCGTCCTGCGGGCTGACGCGCAGGGGCTCGGCCACCGCGCCCTCGCCGCTCACCCGCCAGGCCCCCAGGCCGGCCAGCGCCGCGTAGAAGGTGCCGCCGAACTCGTCCTGGCCCGCCGGATCGCCCAGGCGCGGCCCCAGGTTGGGGCAGCCGAGCACGCCGAGGGCCACCTCGCCGTCGACGAGCAGGGCCAGGGCCACGGCGTACTGGTCGGCGCGCAGGAAGCCCTTGGTGCCGTCGATGGGATCGAGGGTCCAGGCCCGCGGCGCGGGGTGCTCGTCGGTGCCATGGTCGATCCAGCGGCAGACCGTCTCCGCGTCCGCGCCCGGCTCCAGGCGCTGCACCTCCGCCACCACGCGGGCGAGGGTGTCGGCGTGCTGGTCCCCGCGCAGGGCGTCGGCATTCTCCTCGGCGATCACCGCGTCCTGGGGCCGCTGCTCGAGCAGGTCGCGGCAGACCAGCGCCTGGGCGCCGAAGTCGGCCACGGTCACCGGCGAGCGGTCGTCCTTGCGCAGGACGCCCAGGTCCAGGCTGGCCTGCACGTGACGGCAGAGGCGGCTGGCCTGGCGGACGGCGCCCAGGGCGAGGTCGAGGTCGGCGGCGAGGGGGTGCTGGTCCCAGGGCTGGGGCATGACGGGCTCTCCGGGTTGCGGATCACGGAAGGGCTGGCTGGACACACGGCCGTGGCCAGCCCCTTGCATAGCCCACCGGACCGCCCGTGGTCAAGCGCCGAGCCGCCGGCGGGGTGCCGCCCGGGCCGGTCATTCACCGGCGCGTGGAACCGGGGGGCCGTCCGGCGGCGCGGCGAGGAACACGGGCCGCTCGCGGAGCTCCGGCACGTAGAATCCGGCGACGCCCTCGGCCAGGGCGTTCGGGCTGGCGCCCTGGCAGTTGGTGAGCACGATCACCGTCAGGTCGTCGTCCAGGTAACGGTGGTGAGCGACGGTGTTCCCGCCCGAGGCCCAGACGGCGCGGTGACCGGGGCGATCGACCGTGGACCAGCCGAGGGCGTAGCCGATCAGCTCGCCGTCGAGGCGGAACACCGAGCCGTCGGCCAGTGCCACGGGCTTCCACAGCTCGGCGAGGCCCGCCATCGAGAGCACCACATGTTCGCGCAGCGCGCGATCCCAGCGCGCCATGTCCGCGACGGTGGCGTTCAGGCCACCCGCGCTCAGCATGAAGTCCGGGTAGTCGACGTGGATGCGGCGCAGCCGGCCGCCCGGCCGCAGCCCCTCGTCGGTCCGCTCGAGCGTGCTGTACCACGGACCGCGCCCCTTCACGACCGCGTCGCGGCCACCGAAGCTGGCGTCGTCCATCCCGGCCGGCGCGAGCAGGGCCTCACGGACGAAGTCGACGAAGGGCTGACCCGAGACCACCTCGACGACCGCCTGCACCAGGGCGTAGTTGGTCTGGTTGTACCGCCACGCCGCGCCGGTGGCGAACGCCATCTCCTCGGCGGCGAGAAGCTCGATACATCCGAGCAGGCTCGGCGCGATGGGCCTGAGCTCGGATGAAGATTCCTCGACGAGATCGGGAAGGCCCGACGTGTGGGTCAGCAGCCGCCGGATCGGGATCTCGCGCCAGTGTTCCGGCAACCCATCCAGATGCTTCGCCACCGGATCGTCGAGCGACATCCGGCCGCTCTCCACGAGCACCATCACGGCCGCCCCGGTGAACGCCTTGGTCACCGAGGCCAGCCGATACACCGTCGCGGCCGAGGCCGGAACCTCCAGTTCCACGCTCGCCAGGCCGTAGCCGCGCATCTTGACGACCCGATCGCCATCCACGACGGCCAGCGACAGTCCCGGCACGCCGTGGTCGTTCATCCACCGCACGACCCAGCGGTCCACGGCGTCGTCAGGCACGGCCGCCGGCTCGGCTGCGGCGCCGGGGGCGCCGAGGGCGCTGACCGCCCCGAGCAGCGTCATGAGAGCGGCGAGCGCCGCGCGTCGTCCCGTAGTGCGTGTCATGATCGACTCCCGGTCGCGGTCAGGTCGGGCGTCGCTCCCCCGCCGCGAGTAACGGGTCGACCCGGGCGCCCGGAGCGGGGGTCTCGACCGGGGACGGATCGGGGATCGCCCGCGCCCGCTGGAGGGTCGTCCATGGGGGCTTTCATGGACGACGCGTCAGCGGGGATCGTATCGCCCGCTTGCACTCCCGGCAACAGTCTGGTGGTGGCGCACGGAACGCCCTCCAGACGCTTCGCCGCCGAACGCGACCGCGCTCGCGGCGCCGGGGCGCCGTCGCGCCCGGCTCGCCCGGCTCGCCTCGCGATCGCCTACGGCAACCGGACGTACCAGGCGATCTCCAGGGAGATGACGTGCTCGTAGACGAACCCCGCGTCGCGGCCCGTCCGGTACACGGACGGGCGGTAGATCAGCCCCAGCGCGAAGCGGTCGTTCAGCGTGTAGCCGAACGGAATGCTCAGGCCGACGGAACTGCTGCGGACCGTCGTGGGTGCGCGCGCAGGCGGGATGGGGTCGTCCCAGTTCTCGAGCTCCCACTCGAGCGAGCTCCACGACAGCCCGTAGCCGAGGGAGTACCGGCCCCAGGTGTGGCGATTCGTGAGGTCCAGGGCGTAGGACCTCATCAGCTCGTGCTCGCCCTCGAAGTCGATGGGCGCCGGCACCGGAGCCGGGATGTCGAAGCCGACGCTGACGTTCACGCCCACGTACTGGGACTGCGAGTGCCGGAAGAGCATGCCGACGCCGAGCCCCCAGAAGCCCGTGTTGACCTTGGCGCCGGGCTCGCCGACCGGCTGCAGGTAGAAGCTGTTGACGTGGGGCAAGGAGATCCGCAGGACGCGGTCGTGCGCGAGTTGCGCGTGGGCGGTCGTGGCCAGACCGAGCGCGCCGACCAGACCGAGCAGGGTGGTCACGACGACTCCGAGCCTGCCACGCCACCGCCATCGCACGTCCGCTCTCCTTCGCCGGGGCCCACCGACAGGTCACGCCGTCGACTCGATCTGGCGTGACGATAGAGAAAGTTCAAGATCGAGACAATCGCTCAGGCATGGAGCGAGGCAGGCCGCGGTGGCGGATCTGGCGCTGGACCGTGGCGACGTCCCCGGGGCCGCGGCCTGCGGAACCGTGGCAGCGGCCGCCGCCCACCTGGGCGACCGCCCCGGCGGCCCGCTTGCCCTCGCGGCGGGATTGGGCCATCTTCTGGCCGCGGTCGGCCCCTCGGCGGCCGACCCTCGCATCTCGCTGTTGCGTCTCGCACTCGCGTCTCGCTCCCGCGGCCCCGCCCGCGCCGGCCTCGCCCCTGGCGGGCCCCCGCCCCGGTGGCCGCCATCCGGAGGATCTCGCCGTGTCCGAACCCGCCTTCCGCTTCCAGCGCGCCCTGGTCACCGGCGGCGCCGGCTTCCTGGGCATCAACATGGTCCGCTACCTGCTCGCCCGCGGCCACGAGGTGGTGTCGCTGGACACCGCGCCCTTCGACTATCCCGAGCGCGACCGCATCACCGAGATCCAGGGCGACATCCGCGACCGCGAGGCCGTCGACCGCGCCATGCAGGGCTGCGACCTGGTGATCCACGGCGCGGCCGCCCTGCCGCTGTACAGCGCGGAGGAGATCTTCTCCACCGACATCGACGGCACCCGCACGGTGCTCGAGTCGGCGCTGGCCCATGGCGTCGCACGCACCGTCCACGTCTCCAGCACCGCGGTCTACGGCATCCCCGACCACCACCCCCTGGTGGAGGACGACCCCCTGCACGGCGTGGGCCCCTACGGCGAGGCCAAGGTCCAGGCCGAGGCGGTGTGCGCCAGCTTCCGCCAGCGCGGCATGACCGTGCCCATCATCCGGCCCAAGAGCTTCATCGGGCCCGAACGCCTGGGCGTCTTCGCCCTGTTCTACGACTGGGCCAAGGACGGTCACGGCTTCCCCATGATCGGCAGCGGGGAGAACCGCTACCAGCTCTGCGACGTGGAGGACGTCTGCCAGGGCATCTACCTGGCGGCCACCGGCCCGGCCCAGGCCGTGGACGACGTCTTCAACATCGGCGCCCGCGAGTTCACCACCATGAAGGAGGACTACCAGGCCGTCCTCGACGAGGCCGGCTTCGGCAAGCGCATCAGGGGCTTCCCCGCCGCGCCGGTGATCTGGGGCCTGCGCGTCCTGGAGGCCCTGAAGCTCTCGCCGCTCTACAAGTGGGTGTACGAGACGGCCGCCGAGGACTCCTTCGTCTCCATCGAGAAGGCCGAGCGGGTGCTGGGCTTCGATCCGCAGTACTCCAACCAGCAGGCCCTGGTGCGCAACTACCGCTGGTACCTCGAGCACCTGCACGAGTTCGAGGGCGCCTCGGGGGTCTCCCACCGCGTCCCCTGGAAGCAGGGCATCCTCGGGGTGGTCAAGCGATTCTTCTAGCGGGGCGCACCCGTTGCCCACGACTCGTGGCTTCCATTGGTCGCGGAACGCCGTCGCCTCACCGGAACAGCGATTTGACGTCCCCGAGGTTGATCACCTCCGCCGGGGCGACCTCCTCGCGGAACGGCTCGAAGTCCACGATGTAGCAGCGGTCCTCGTCGTCCAGGTGGTCGCGGATCAGGCTGGCGATGCTGTCGCGGTCCGCCGTGCCCCACCAGTTGTCGGTGAAGTCGAGGGTGCGGATCTCACCGCAA
>JAASSM010000203.1 GCA_021767885.1 bacterium
CGGGACGCCTGTGCCGGGCGCGGTCCGCTGGCACGTCCCGCACAGCTACCAGCCCGTCCGCGATGGCCTCGCGGATCTGGGCGTGCCGCCCTTCGAGCGGCGTGGTCTGCTGCCCCGCGCCCTCGCCCGGTACTGGCCCTGGCTGCTGGGCGGCGCCGTGGCCTTCCTCGGCATGGCCGTCATGGCCTGGCGGCTCGCGCACCTGAATGCCCATCTGCGGGCCATCGGTCAGCGGTTGCGCTCCAGCGAGAAGCGGCACCGGGCCATGTTCGAGCGCAACCGCTCGGTGCAGCTGCTGGTCGATCCGGCCGACGGGTCCATCGTGGACGCCAACCCGGCGGCCTGCCGGTTCTATGGCTACGGACAGGCGGAGATCCGCCAGCTCGGCATCGGCCGCATCAACGTCCTGCCCCCCGAGCAGATCCGCAGCAAGATGCAGGCGGTGCTCGCCGGCCATCGCGAGCCGCTGCGGTTCCGCCACCGCCTGGCCCACGGCGAGATCCGCGACGTCGAGGTGCGCTCGTGCAAGCTGACCGTGGAGGGCCGCGACCTGCTGTACTCGGTGATCCACGACGTCACCGAGCAGCGGCGGGCCGAGGCCCGGTTCCACGACCTCCTGCAGCGCCTGCGCACCATCACCGACGCTGCCCGGGACGCCATCGTCATGGTGAATCCCGGCGGCCGGGTCACGTTCTGGAATCCGGCGGCGGTGGAGCTCTTCGGCGTGCCGTTCGATCACGCCATGGGCGCACCCATCGGCCGGTTCGTGGCCGGCGAGCCGTTCGCCGCCGCCCTCGATGCGGCGGAGCGCGCCGCGGCACGGTCCCGCTCGCGGGGCGATGGCGGCGAGGTGGTGGAACTGGAGGCCTACCGCCGCGACGGCACGCGGTTCCTGGCCGAGATGTCGCTCACGGTGCGGGAGCTCGAGGATGGCCGGCATGCCGTGGGCATCCTGCGGGACGTCACCGGGCGCAAGGAGCACGAGGAACAGCTCGCCCGCTCGCGGACGGTCCTGGAGTCCATGAACCAGGAGCTGGAGCAGAGCATCGCGCGGGCCAACGAGCTGGCCGTGGAGGCCCAGATCGCCAGCATGGCCAAGAGCGAGTTCCTGGCCAACATGAGCCACGAGATCCGCACGCCCATGAATGGCATCATCGGCATGACCGGACTGCTGGAGGGCACGGCCCTCGATGCCGAGCAGCGGCAATACGCCGCCACGGTCCGGACCTGCGGCGAGCAGCTCCTGGCCCTGATCAACGACATCCTCGACTTCTCCAAGATCGAGGCGGGCAAGCTGGAGTTCGAGGAGCTGGACTTCGACCTCGCCCAGGCGGTGGAGGAGGTGGTGGACATCGTGGGGGTGAAGGCCGCCGAGAAGCAGCTGCAGCTGCTCTGCTACGTGGCGCCGGAGATCCCTCCCGTGCTCCGCGGCGATCCCGGGCGTCTGCGTCAGGTGATCATCAACTTCGTCAACAACGCCGTGAAGTTCACCGACACCGGCGAGGTGGAGATCCGTGCCGAGCTGGTGGCCGCCACCGACGGCGAGGCCACGCTGCGCTTCAGCGTCCGCGACACCGGGATCGGCATCCCGCGCGAGCGCCAGGATCGTCTGTTCCAGTCCTTCTCCCAGGTGGATGCCTCGACCACGCGCAAGTACGGCGGCACCGGCCTGGGCCTGGCCATCTCCCGCCAGCTGGCCGAGCTGATGGGTGGCCAGGTGGGGGTCGAGAGCGAGGAGGGCGCAGGGTCCACCTTCTGGTTCACCGCCCGCCTGGCCATCCCGGCCACGGCCGTACCGCTGGCGGACCGCGGTTCCCTGGCCGGCCTGCCCGTCCTCGCCCTGGACGGCAACCCCACCAACCGCCTGATCCTGGGCAAGTACCTCGAGGCCTGGGGCACCCGCTGCGACGTGGTGGGCTCGGCCAGCGAGGCGCGGTCGGCCCTGGAGCGGGCGCGCGCCTCCGGTCGGCCGTACCGCGCAGCCATCCTCGACCGGCTGCTGCCCGAGGGTGACGGCATCGTGCTGGCCGAGGAACTGGCCGCCGACGGCCACGCCGCCCACACGGCGATGATCATGCTGACCTCCGCCTGGCTCGGCGGGGACGCCGAGCGGCTCCAGGCCGCGGGCGTCCGCCAGTCGCTGCTCAAGCCGGTGCGCCGCGATCTGCTGGCCCAGGCCCTGGTGCGGGCGGTGACGGCCGACGGCACCGACCCTGCGGCCGCCACCGCGGGCGCCGCCGCCGCCGACGGGGCGCCGGCCAGCGACCCTGCGCTGCCCGCGGATCTCAAGATCCTGCTGGCCGAGGACAACGTCATCAACCAGCGGGTGGCCCTGCTGATGCTGGAGAAGAACTTCGGCCTGCGGGCCGATGCCGTGGCCAACGGCCTGGAGGCCATCGAGGCCCTCCGCCGCGTGGACTACGACGTGGTGCTCATGGACTGCCAGATGCCGGAGCTGGACGGCTTCGCCGCCACGCGGCGCATCCGGCGCCGCGGCTCCCAGGTCCGGAATCCGCGGGTGCCCATCATCGCCATGACGGCCAATGCCATGAAGGGCGACCGCGACGCCTGCCTCGCCGTCGGCATGGACGATTACGTCGCCAAGCCCGTCAAGGCGGACGACCTCGCCGCCGCCATCCGCCGCGCCCTGTCCGCCGCCGCGGCCGGCGCGTCCGCACCCTCCGGCGATTCGCCCGCACTGACCTCGAGCTAGGCGTTTCGCTCGCCGTCCAGCGAGCCGGACACCTCGGCGCGACGCCGCGCGCGCCGCAGCTCGAGGTCGGCCGGATCGGCCGCCGTGACCGCGGCGTGGGCCGCGGCGAAGGAGACCGCGTTGCCCAGGATGGGCCGGTCGTAGTTCGCGGCGCGGTCGCGCAGGTCGGTGTCCTCGTGCACGCGCAGCAGGGCCTCGCCCCCGGGCAGGAAGACGGTGGTCACGCGCTCGCCCGGCCCCGCGCTCACCGGATCCTCGCCGATCACCTTGTAGGCGCCCGCTCGCGGAGCCAGGTCCAGCGTGGCGGCCGTGCTCTCCAGATCGAAGGCCTCCCGCGCCACCAGGGTGCCGCAACGGGTGCCCAGCAGCACCGAGCCGGTGACCTCGCCCCGGTCCACGCGCGCATCCACGAGCACGGAATCGCGCACCGTCACCTCCGGACCGAGCACGGTGTCGCCGCAGAGCAGGTTGCCGTGGGCGTCGAACTCGCCCGTCAGGCCGGCCAGCGCCCGGGCGATGCGGCCGTCGGGGCCGCGGTCGCGCAGGGCGAGGTAGAGGTCGTGCATCTGGCGGTGCTGGCCGATGTCGCCCCAGTACTGGTCGCCGAAGTCCATGGCCACCATCCTGACCGGCCGGCCGTGGCGGGCGGCGAAGCGGGCCAGGGCACCCACCAGGCGAGGTAGCACGCCCGGCAGGTCCTGCTCCAGCTTGCGCATGGCCGCGCTCTCGCGCCGGGCGCGGCCCCAGGCGCGGTCGCGCGCGGTGGCGTCGTCCATGGCGGCGATGCACAGGGCGGTGAAGAGCTGCGGATCGAGGTCGGGGCGGCGCTTGCGGTCGGCGTCGGGATCGTTCACCTCCTCCTGGAACTCCTGGAGCAGGACGTCCAGCAGGGCGCCCGAGAGGGCGATGGAGCCCAGGTTCACGCCGCCGTGGAGCCGGCCGTCGCGGCGCTGGATGAGGCCGCGGTCGGCCAGGGGCTCCATCTCCGCCAGCGGCCGGCGGGGGATGAAGGCGGTGATCCGCCCGTCCGGCGCCACCCCCACCCAGTCCTTGCCGGCGGCGGTCTCGGGGGTCATCTCGCGCAGCGACACGAAGCGCACCACGTCCGCGCCCGCGAACAGGGGGTTGGTGCCGGTGAGGTCGCAGGTGGGGATCTGGACCTCGTCGCCCCACTTGACCACCAGGCCCTGGAAGCCCGACCGGCGCAGGTGCGCCTCCACCGGGGCGAAGGTGCGCAGGGCCAGCTCCACCGTGGTCAGGGCGCGGCGGCGGCCGTCCTCGCTGACGCGGGTGGGGGAGATGATGGCCGGCTTCTGGCCGCACTCGGCCTCGGTCCAGGGGGTGGCGCGGGTGCCCTCGCCGAAGACGAAGGCCACCAGGGCGCCGTCGTCCACGTGCAGGTCCGGGCGCAGCCGCTGCCACAGCAGCAGCAGGCCGAAGGCCTGGTTCACCGGCAGGTCCTCGTGCAGCGACCGCGCCTGCCGGGCGCCCAGCGCCGGACGCGCGGCGTCCAGCTGCCGCTGCCAGAAGGCCTGGGCCGCCGCCGACCCGCTCACCGTGCCGATCACCTGGGGCGGCGCGCCACTGGCGAAGAGCTGCTCCATGGCGGCGATGTTCCGGCGGATGGCGTCCTCGAAGCGGAACGCCTCCGCGGCGGCCAGCAGCTCGCGCAGCAGGCCGTCCGGCTCGCGCAGGCCCAGGGCCACGATCCGCTCCGCCCGTTCGGGCGTGTCGGCGGTGGCATAGATGCGCAGCTGGGGGGCGTTGCCCGAGGGGCGGATGTGGGCCACGTCGCCATTGGCGCACCGCACGCGCAGGCCATCGAGGACGTCGATCTCCGCGGGGGCGCCGAAGCCACGGTCGGCGGTCAGGTGTCCCGCGAGCGCCGTGCGGATCTCCAGCCAGCGGCGGGCCGCGGCCGGATCGACGGCGTGCTCGGCGCCGTCGTGGTCGGTCCGGATCACGGCCTCGCCCGCGAAGCGGATGCGGCGGACCCCGGGCTCGCCCACGCCGAAGCGCCGCAGCAGCGCCCGGCTGGCGGCCGGGTCCACGGCGTCCAGCAGGCCGGCGCGGCTGAAGCGCGGCGGCAGGGCCGCCACCAGCTCGCCCGGGGTGACGCCCCGGGTGCGGGCGGCATGCAGGGCGGCCACCACCGGCAGGACGGCGTCGCGCGTGGGCAGGGCCGCCAGCGTGCCGCCGCCGGCGATGGTCAGCGCGGAGCCGGTGAGGAAGCCGCCGTTGGCCTC
>JAASSM010000204.1 GCA_021767885.1 bacterium
CTGGAAGACGCCCGCGGCGCGCGTGTGGTCGGCGTGGTCGTGGGTGAGGACCACGCCGTCCACGCGCCGGATGTCGATGCCGTGAGCGGCGAGGCGCTGCTCGGCCTGCCGGCCGCTGATCCCGGCGTCCACCAGCAGGCGGACGCCGGCGGCCTCCAGGTAGATGCAGTTGCCGTTGCTGCCCGATTGCAGGGGGATGACGGTGATGCTCATGATCCGGTCCCGGGCGGAGGGTGCCGCGCCATGGTAGCACCGGGGGGCACCCCGGACCAGGAGCGGGCATCAGGACGTACCGGGCGATCTCCTGAACGATGTGTCCGCCACTGGCGCACACTTCGTTCAGCGGCGGCGCCGGATCCTGGTCGGCCGTGTTTCCGCGGCGAAAATCCCGTATCATCATGGTGTCCCCGCAACCTCGCGACCAGGAAGGGAGACCCGTCCATGCGCTCGCTCACCCTCCTCGGCCTGCTGCTGGCGTGCTCCAGCGTCGCCGCGGCCCTCACCGTGACCGTCGATCAGGAGGTCTACGTCGTCGGCCAGACCGTCACCATCACCTACGACAACACCGGCGGCGAGGCCATCGAGTTCCGCAGCATCCCCCCGTTCACCATCCACCGCCTCGATGGCGATTACGAGTTCATCCTCGGCCTGCCCGGGATCGTGGTGCTTCCCGCCGGCGAGACCATGGTGGAGACCTGGGACACCGGCATGCTGCCCGATCCCGCCGGCCAGTACCGGGTGGTGGTCAGCGGCTGGCTCCAGGCCGACCCCGACGAGACGGTCTCCGCCGCGGCCGACTACACGCTCGAGGAGCCCGTCGCCGCGCAGGCCAGCACCTGGAGCGCCGTCCACCGGCTCTTCCGCTGACGAAACCCGGACCGGTCCCGTTTGCGGCTGGCGAGGTCCCCGCGCTGTTCCTACGGTGACCCGGGTGGTCGCGCGCGAGCCCGACCACCGGCTCGCCGCGCCGGGCGTCACCACGGCCTCCGGCGGCGGCGGAGCCAGCGAGACATGCACGCCGTCACGCGCGGTGGCGGCCACCGGCGACCGCGCCTTCCGGCCGTGGCCGGCGCCGCCGCGACCCCTGCGCGCGATCACCCACGAGACGGGCGAGGTCGCGACCACCGCCAGCGACGACGGCGTCCCCATAGAGGAAGGTGACGTCATGCGAATCGACAGGAACGACATCCCCGTGCGGATCGACGCCCCCGGCGCCACGGCCCGGCAGCAGGTGGACTTCGGCGATCCCTCGGGTTACGGGACGCTCGGCGCGGAGTTCTTCTCCTTCGGCGAGGGGGCCGACCTCACCCCCCTGCTCCACGGACTCGAGGGAGATGCCTGCCAGTGCCCCCACTGGGGCTACGTGATCGACGGCGCGGTCACTGCCATCTACCAGGATGGCCAGGAGGAGACCGCCCGCACCGGCGACCTGTTCTACTGGCCGCCCGGCCACAGCGTCCGTGCCGAGGCCCGGACCGACATGGTCATGTTCAGCCCCCAGCGGGCGCATGGCGAGGTCATGGACCACGTCCTGAAGAAGGCCGGCGGCTGAGGCCGTCGTCGCCACCCTCGCCCACGACACCACCACCTTGCCGGCGCGCCGCCCGTCCCGTCTCTCGCGGGGCGGCGGCGCGCGTCCGCCGGCAGCGGTGGTCCCAGGTGTTGACACGGTCCAGAATTGGACTATCCATGTCCGCCATGCGAAGCGACCCGTCCGACCTCCTCCACCACCACGGCCTGCAGGTCACGCCCCAGCGGCTGGCCGTCCTGCGCGTGGTGTCGGCCAGCCCGCACATCACCGCCGATGCGGTGGCCGAGCAGGCCCGGGCCGAGCTGGGCGCCATCTCGCGCCAGGCCGTCTACAACGCCCTGGCCGTCCTGGTGGAGAAGGGACTCCTGCGCCGCATCCAGCCCACGGGCTCACCCACCCTCTACGAGGATCGCGTGGGCGACAATCACCACCACCTGATCTGCCGCGGCTGCGGCCGGGTGGAGGACGTGGACTGCGCGGTGGGCGAGACGCCCTGCCTGACCGCGGCGGACGGCAGGGGCTACGCCATCGACGAGGCCGAGGTGATCTACTGGGGCCACTGTCCCGCCTGCCTCGCCCGGACCGGGTCGCCCACGGACACACCCGAGCACGCGCATGATCACGAGAATCCCGAGGACCGATAGCCAGACCGACGACCCCAGGAGGTAGCCCCGATGGAGAACCAGAGCAAGTGCCCGTTCACGGGCCACGGAGCCCCCAAGGTCACCAACCGCGAGTGGTGGCCCGAGCAGCTGGATCTGAAGATCCTGCACCAGAACCCGCCGGTGGCCGACCCCATGGGCGAGGACTTCGACTACGCCGAGGAGTTCAAGAGCCTCGACCTGCAGGCGGTCAAGAAGGACCTCTACGCCCTGATGACCGACTCCAAGGACTGGTGGCCCGCCGACTACGGCCACTACGGTCCGCTCATGATCCGCATGGCCTGGCACGCCGCCGGTACCTACCGCATCGGCGATGGCCGTGGCGGCGCCTCCTCCGGCAACCAGCGCTTCGCCCCGCTGAACAGCTGGCCCGACAACGCCAACCTGGACAAGGCGCGCCGGCTGCTCTGGCCCATCAAGAAGAAGTACGGCCGCAAGCTCTCCTGGGCGGACCTGCTGGTCCTGGCCGGCAACTGCGCGCTGGAGTCCATGGGATTCGAGACCTTCGGCTTCGGCGGCGGCCGCGAGGACATCTGGGAGCCCGAGGGCGACGTCAACTGGGGCCCGGAAGCCGAGTGGCTGGGCGACAAGCGGTACCAGAGCGGCGAGGAGCGCAGCAGCCTCTCCGATCCGCTGGCCGCCGTGCAGATGGGCCTGATCTACGTCAACCCCGAGGGCCCCAACGGCGAGCCCGATCCTCTGAAGTCGGCCAAGGACATCCGCGAGACCTTCGCGCGCATGGCCATGAACGACTACGAGACCGTCGCCCTGGTGGCCGGCGGCCACACCTTCGGCAAGTGCCACGGCGCCGCCGACGCGGACGCCCACGTGGGCCGCGAGCCCGAGGGCGCCACCATCGTGGAGCAGGGCCTGGGCTGGAAGAGCACCCATGGCTGCGGCCACTCCGGCGACACCATCACCAGCGGCATCGAGGGCGCCTGGACGGCCACGCCCACCAAGTGGGACAACAGCTACTTCGACACCCTGTTCGGCTACGAGTGGGAGCTGGTCAAGAGCCCGGCCGGCGCCTGGCAGTGGACCGCCAAGGGCGGCGAGGGCACCGTTCCCGACGCCTTCGATCCCGACAAGAAGCACGCGCCCATGATGACCACCGCCGACCTGGCGCTGCGCTTCGACCCGATCTACGAGCCCATCGCGCGCAACTTCCACGAGAACCCCGACGAGTTCGCCGACGCCTTCGCGAAGGCGTGGTTCAAGCTCACCCACCGCGACATGGGCCCCATCGCGCGCTACCTCGGCCCGGAGGTCCCCGGCGAGCAGCTGCTCTGGCAGGACCCCGTGCCCGCGGTGGATCATCCGGTCATCGACGCCAGCGACGTCGCCGATCTGAAGGCGAAGATCCTGGCCTCCGGCCTGTCGGTGCCGGAGCTGGTGGCCACGGCCTGGTGCTCGGCCTCCACGTTCCGCAACAGCGACAAGCGTGGCGGCGCCAACGGCGCGCGCATCCGCCTGGAGCCGCAGAAGGCCTGGGAGGCCAACGAGCCGCGGCAGCTCGAGAAGGTGCTCAGCTCGCTGGCCAACATCCAGGACGAGTTCAACGGCAAGGCGGCCGGCGGCAAGAAGGTCTCGCTGGCCGACCTCATCGTCCTCGGCGGCTGCGCCGCGGTGGAGAAGGCCGCCAGGGATGCCGGCGTGGACGTGACCGTCCCCTTCACGCCGGGCCGGGCGGACACCACCGAGGAGCTCACCGACGCGGACTCCTTCGCCCCGCTCGAGCCCACCGCCGACGGCTTCCGCAACTACCTGCGGCCCGAGCACACCACCCACGCGGAGGAGCTGCTGCTGGACCGGGCGAACCTGCTGTCGCTCAGCGCGCCGGAGATGACCGTCCTGATCGGCGGCATGCGGGCGCTGGATGCCAACTTCCAGCAGAAGAAGCACGGCGTCCTCACCGACCGGCCGGGCCAGCTGACCAACGACTTCTTCATCAACCTGCTGGACATGAACACCGAGTGGAAGGCCACCGACGAGTCGGAGCGGAACTTCGAGGGCCACGACCGCGCCAGCGGCGAGCTCAAGTGGACCGCGACGCGCGTGGACCTGGTCTTCGGCTCCAACTCCCAGCTCCGCGCCCTCGCCGAGGTCTATGGCTGCGACGATGCGCAGGAGAAGTTCGTCCACGACTTCGTGGCCGCCTGGGACAAGGTCATGAACCTCGACCGGTTCGACGTGAAGTGATCCGGACGCGGCGCTGACCGCTCCCGACGCGGCACGGACCGCTCCCGACGCGGCACGGACCGCTCCGGACGCGGCGCTGACCGACGCGGACGAGATGATGACGGCGGGCGGCCGGTGATCCCATCACCGGCCGCCCGTGTGTTGTGTGGCGACGAAACCCCACCTCGTCGATGCGGATTTACAGCCACCTGTAGTGTCCGGGGGGCGTAGAGTGGCTGGTGAGCGGATCCTCCGCTCCGGCCGATCCCGCGGTCCACCGGTCCCGGTGGCGGGGTGATGGTCGCCGTACTCGCCCCGACCGGGAGGTCGTCCCCATGCAGGCTCGCTCCGTCAGCGCCCTGGTCCTCTCCCTCCTCCTCGCCCTGGCCCTGATCTCGCCCGCCGCCGCCGCCGACGGCTGGTACTGGTTCAGCCCCATGGGCGGCAACGTGTCCAGCGGCAACATGACCGCCGCCCACGGCTCGCCGTCGCCCGCGGTCCGCATCACCACCACCCAGACCGGCGACCTGCAGTGGTATTACGCCGGCCTGGCGGCCCTGCCGGCCGGCGCGCAGATCGA
>JAASSM010000205.1 GCA_021767885.1 bacterium
GACGCCCGCGGCAGCAGCGAGGCGGGCGTGGTCGCGTTCGACCGCTTCCTCGTCGAGCACGACCTCGCCGACGCCTACCACGACGCCGTCGCGCACCCGGGCGTCGCCGAGGACCAGCTCCTGTTCCTGGTGCAGCGCCTGCTGTACCACGACCGCGAGCGGGCGGCCGGGCTGATCCGCGACGCGAGCGGCGGCGACCTGGCCGCCTACCGGGAGGCCACCGCGCAGCTGGGCACCGTGGATTTCTTCGTCCGCGCCATCCAGGCCCACAAGCCGTGGACCGTGGCCTTCATGTACGAGACCAACATCCCCACCGCGCCCGACGGCGCGCCGGACATCAACCAGCCCTTCCTGCGCATCGCCGAGCCCCTGCGCCAGGCGTTCACGCCGGCGGCCACCCGCGATCACCTCTTCCGCATCGACGGGCTCGCGGACACGAGCGCGGAGATCCTGCTGGTGGCGGGTACCCTGGACCAGGTGGCGCCGCTCGGGGAGCTCGAGCGGATCCACGCACGCTTGCCCCGGGCGCGCCTGGCCGTCTTCGAGGCCTATCACTGCCTGCAGGCGCCGCCGGCCGCCCGCCAGGCCCGCGCCGAGCTGGCCAACCGGTTCTTCGCCCGGGGGCTCGACGACCCATCGCTGTCGGACCACCTCGCCGCGGAGGCCGAGGCGAGCGGGTTCCTGGAACTCCGCTGAGGCGGGCAGGGCCGGCGACGTGGCCCGGCGTTCCGGGGATCAGTCGCCCGCCAGTTCCTCGAGCACCAGCCGGCCCTCGAACGGATCGATGGTGAAGCGGTAGTGGCGCAGGAAATCCGGGCCCAGGTCGCCCGCGCAGGCCAGCCCGTAGCCGTTGTTGCCCAGGACGAAGTCGTCGACCAGGGCCTCCGGGCACCGGTAGACCAGGTCGCCGATGGTCACGGTGAGGTCCGCCCGCTCGACGGGATGGTCCTTGCCGCGCCAGCGCAGGGTGCCGTCGTGGCGGGGGATGCCCAGACGCCGGGCGGCGAGCTGGTTGAGGTTCACCTCCCGCGAGCCCGTCTCCACCATCATGAGCACCTCGTGGCCATTGACCGTGGCGGGCACGAAGATCCAGCCGGTGCGGCGGACGTAGGCGACGCTGGTGCTGGTGGCCGGGTCGAGCGTCTCGAGGTAGGTCGCGAGGTCGGCGCGATCGCGCAGCCAGACGCGACCGGCGCGCGGGTCGACGGTGATGGCGACCCCGGGGATGGCGAAGGGGGAGATGCAGCCGTCGGCGAGGCTGAAGCTTCCGTCGAAGAACTCCACGGGCCGGGCCGCGAGCGGCGGATCCTGGAAGTCCACGTGCTTGACCACCACGTCCACCGGGCCGGGCATGTAGTTGTACCAGATGCCGTCCTCCAGGCGCAGCACCTCCGGACCGGCGAGGGCCTCGCCGATGGGCCGCGAGTGGACGGTGAGCAGGCCACTGCCGGTGCCGGTGTCCAGGGCGAGGGTGAGCTCCTGGCCCGCGACCGTCCGCATGCGCAAGCCCATCTGCGGCGCGCAGTCCACGTAGGGCAGCTCGCGGGTCCCGGCGATGGCCGCGGGCATGCCCCAGACCGCGCCGCCGGCGAGCTTGCGGCGCAGGGCGCGGTAGTGCCGCATGCCGCGTGCGGTGAGCAGGGACTCGGCGCTGGCCACCGCGGCCGGCCCGCGGTCCACCGCATGCATGAGCAGGGCGGCCGGGGGGATCCAGGCGCTCCGGGCGCCGTCGGCGACGGCCGCGGCCTCGCCGCGTGCCCGCTCCCAGCGGCCGGCGTCCAGGTCCAGGAGCCAGCGGACGAGGCGCAACTCGTCCCCCTCGCCACCCTCGCGTGCGAGGTCCGAGAGCCGGCCGGCGACCTGCGGCCGCCCCAGCATCAGGTCCACCTTCAGCTCCAGGATGCGAGCATCGCGCTCCGCACCCCGGGCCCGCAGGCGGTCGATGACCTCCAGCACGCCGGTCGAGCCGGTGAGCCAGTGCGCCTCGCCGGCGAGGCGGAGCAGCTCGGGGTCGGCCGGAGCGTCGGCGAGCAGCGAATCGGCCAGCTGGCGCGCCGTGTCCGCATGACCGCGGGCCACCAGCTGCTGGACGCGAGCGCGCGCCGCCGCGAATCCGGAGGTGTGCGACGGGGCGCAGACTGCCGCGGTGGCGAACACGGCCAGCAACAGCAGGAGGGCGCCGGCGATCGGCCGGCGGGGCTGGGGGCGGATCCCATGGCGCATGGCGTCACTCCCGGAACAGCGATCGTGATGGGGCGGACGCGGCAGGGTGGCCGCGTCGCTCCGGAGCGGTCATGGATGCGCCCATGACCGGGGCTCGCGGGTTAGACGCTGGCGGGCGGCGAAGGGTTGGGGTGGGTCACGGAGATCCTGTGGGGCCCGGCCCCTGGCCCTGGCCGGGCATGTTCGTCCTGTACCGCGGTGCGAACTCCAGACGGCAGACCATCGCCTGGTCGAGGCGTCGGCGCCGTCGGTGAAGCGTCTGGCGGCGCTCCCGGTCACAGGGAGAGCTTCATCAGGCCGGCCAGGTGCCGTGTCAGGGCGCCGGGCGGCGGGAGCAGGGCGTCGAGCTGGTCCCTGGTCTCCACCCACTCGCACAGTCCGGGCAGCAGCAGGAAATCCAGGAAGCCGGAGAGGGCCTGCCAGCCGCCGACCAGCACCTGGACCTCGCCGTCCATGACCATGCTGCGGTAGTCCATGTTGGTGCTGCCCACCGAGAAGTAGTAGATCAGCTCCTCGCGCCGGGCCGGGTCGAGGTCGGCCATCAGGTTCTCGATCAGCGCGAGCCACGCGGCGGACAGGCGTTCGGGGACGTCGCGGACGTCGGGCCGAGCCTCGCCGCCGCCGCGGCCGCTCACCTGCCGGGCCTGGTAGGCGGCGTACTCGCGGATCAGGCTCGCCAGCTCCGGCCGCGCGAGCAGTGCCTGCCAGCCGGCGCCCGAGGCGAGGAAGTTGGCCTTGAGGTGGATCTTCGGCCGGGCGTCGTCGTCGCCGGCGAGATAGGCCTCCTCGTGGCCCAGGGAGTCCAGGAGCGCCGCGACGCCAAGGGCCGCTCTCCTGGCGGTGGGGTTGGGCGGGAAGATCTCGCCGGCCCAGGCGGGGCGATTGGCGAGCGCCTGCTCGAACCGGCCGGCGATGTCGGCCACGCCCTGCCGGGGGGCGTAGAGGCCCACCTCGAGCCGGCCGCCCTGATCCCGCAGATGCCGCTCCATGCCCCCGGAGAACGCGATCAGGCGGCCGAGCAGGCCGTGAGCACGGGCGAGGGTGGGTGCCGCCGCGCTGGGGGCCGTGTCCCGGGTGGGGGCGATGACCAGGACGCGGCAGCCGCGCAGCGTGCTGCCGGCGAGCAGGGAGGCGTAGACGTAGCTCTGCCAGAGGGAGTCGGGCACCTGGAGGACCGATCCGGGCGGCAGCAGGGAGTAGAGCACGGCCTTGCTCGCGTTGATGGGCTTGTCGTGGAAACCGGTCTCGTTGTGCAGCTGGAGCACGCCGCCGCGGTCGCCCATCCCGCCGGTCGCGTTCGCGGCCGCCTCGCGCGCGAGAGAAGCCTGGTAGCTGACGGGCCTCGCCACCCGGCGCAGGGGATAGGGGATCTCGTGCGGAGCGTAGCCCTGGTTCTGGAGCAGCTCGCGCGCCGCGTCCTTCACCGCGAGGGCGCCGGGGCCCTGGATCATGATCGCACGGTCCTCCCAGCCGGCGCCCACGTAGTGCTCGCCGATCCCCATCCCGGTGAACAGGGCCATGCCGCGGTAGGGGTCCTGCTCGGTGACGTCGTAGAAGGCGATCTTGCGGTGATCGCGCATGAGGTTGTCGGGGACCGGCAGGATGCCCGCCACGTGCCAGCTGAAGAAGGAGGGGTCGGCGGGGTTGGTGACGCTGACGTGCACCTTGATCTGGTTCTCGAGCCACCGCCGGCCGTACTGGCTGGCGCGCATGCGCAGGAGCTGGGAGGCGTCGACGGCGGCCCGCAGCCGGTCCTGGAGTGCGCGGATGCGATCCTCCCAGTCCGCGAAGTCCGCGGGCAGGGAGAGCTGGTGGCCCAGCGGATCGAGGAGCAGGCGCAGGAAGAGCCGTGATCCGTTGACCTCGAAGTAGTGCTGATCGAGGAAGAGGAAGTACTGGGGCAGCTTGCCGACGTCGTCGTACGCGGCGACCCGCTCGCAGAGGGCCTCGAGGTAGTTGACGGTGTGGCCGAAGGCCAGGGCGTCGGGATCCCCGTCGCCGTTGCGGCCGCGGTAATCATGGACCCAGAGCACGTGGTAGTCCTCGGCCGCGCGCACGGACCGGGCCATCTCCCACTGGAACTCCTCGTTGACCACGTACCAGACCCGGTTGTGCCGCGTGAACGGTCGGCCGGCGGCGCGGGCGACGAGGTCGTCGAGTTCGGCCTGGGTGTCGTGCTGGTCGGGGGTGAGCGCCAGCTGCAGCGGGAGCCAGACCAGGCGCGAATCCTCCCAGCGCTGGCGCAGCTCCTGGCGCCGGGCCTCCAGGATGTCGCAGAGGGTCTGGAAGACGAAGAACACCCGGCGGGCCGCCCCGGGGGCGAGGTCCCGCTCCCCGAGCACCCAGCGCGCGAACTCGCTCTGGGCGATGGCCACCATGCCGACCAGCGAGTCGTTCGTCTTGCGCTGGCCCAGCAGGGCGTTGTACGGCAGCAGCACCTCCTCCAGGAGGATGGCGCGGGCCCGGCGGGCGAGCTGGGCTTCCCGGCCGGCGTCCTGGCCGGCCGCCAGTGCGAACGCCAGGGCGAGCGTCCGGTGATAGGCCGCGATCTCCGCGGGCAACGTGTGCCCGTCGGGGAAGCGCTGGCTCGTGGAATCCAGGTGGGCCCGCAGATCGGCGACGATCGGCGCCATGGCCGCCACGGGATCGGCGCCGCCGGGCTCGGCGAAGGGCTGGGCCAGGCGGCAGACCCAGGTGGCGCGCTCGGC
>JAASSM010000206.1 GCA_021767885.1 bacterium
CCCTCGCCGCCCTCATCCATGTGGATGCTGCCAGGGCCGTGGCAGGCCTCGCAGCCGGCGATGTCGGTGCCGGGGATGCTCAGGCCGCGCTCGGCGGCATGGGGGGAGTGCATGTAGAACTCGCCGGGCTGGTCATGGCACATGGCGCAGTCCTCCGAGCCGATGTACTCGGCGTCGGCCGGGATGTCGAACTGGGAGAGGTAGTTGCCGCCCAGTGCGCCCTGCGCGCAGAGCAGGACGGCCAGGCAGCCGAGGGTGGCGGTGAGTGCCCGCATGCGAACCTCCAGGGGTCGGGATCGGTTGCGTGAGCGCGCCCAAACATAGACGAGGAACGCCGTGGACTTCAAAGCAATTGTCAACGGATCCTGTTCGGAGTTTCACAACAAGAGTCATCCAGTTTATTTTCCGATTTCCCGGCTGGCGCCCGCAGGACCGCGGCCTGGCGGGCGGCGGTCCCTGGCCCGCGCGGCCGCCGCACGCTATGATGGCCGCGAGGGGACCGGCCCGCCGGATCGGCCGGGACCCCTCCCGCAGCGCTCCGCCCCTCTGGCCAGGGAGCCCACGCCATGAACGACACCGGCCGCGCGACCTGGGCCGAGAACCCCGTCTGCCAGCTCCTGGGTACCCCCCTGCCGGTGATCCAGGGGGGCATGGTCTACATGAGCGGCGCTCGCCTCGCCGCCGCGGTGAGCGAGGCCGGCGGCCTCGGCCTGCTCGGCGCAGGCAGCATGCGGCCCGACCTCTTCGCCGCGCAGCTCGCGAAGTGCCGCGCGCTGACCGCCCGGCCCGTGGGCGTGAACATCCCGCTGCTCTATCCCCATGCGCCGCAGGTGCTGGAGGCGGCCCTCGCGGCCGGCGTCCGGATCTTCGTGACCAGCGCGGGGTCGCCGCGGCGGGTGATCGCGCCGCTGAAGGCGCAGGGCTGCACGGTGCTGCACGTGGTGGCCAGTCCGCAGCTGGCGCGCAAGTGCGAGGACGCCGGGTGCGACGCGGTCATCTGCGAGGGCTTCGAGGCCGGCGGGCACAACGGCCGCGAGGAGCTGACCACCATGGTCCTGGTGCCCCAGTGCCGCCGCGCCGTGGACATCCCGGTGGTGGCGGCCGGCGGCATCGCCACCGGGGCCCAGTGGGCGGCCGCCATGGCGCTGGGCGCCCACGGTGTGCAGATCGGCTCGCGCTTCGCCATCACGCGCGAGTCCAGCGGCCACCCGGCCTTCAAGGACCGCGTGGTGGCCGCCGGCCCCGGGGACACCCGGCTGATGATGAAGAAGCACGTGCCGGTGCGCCTGCTGCAGAACGGATTCGCCGCGGAGGTGGCCGCCCTCGAGGACCGGGGAGCGTCCGCCGAGGAGCTGGTGGCCCTCCTGGGCCAGGGCCGGGCGCGGCGTGGCATGCTGGAGGGGGACCTGGAGACCGGCGAGCTGGAGATCGGCCAGGTCAGCGGGCTCATCGACGACATCCCCGCCGTGGCCGAGCTCGTCGCCCGGCTCGAGCGGGAGTACGCCGTGGCGGTGGCCGGGCTGGTGCGGCCGTGACCGCGCCGCTGGCGACCACCGCACGCGACCTGGCCCGGGCCCTCGAGCCGCACTGCCGCGAGAACGCCGTGGACCTGGCCGGCGTGGTGCCCCTGACCGGTCCCGCGCCCCACGCCGATGCCTGGCGCCGCTGGCTGGACCGGGGGCGGCATGGCGACCTGGACTACCTGATCCGCACCCGCGAGGAGCGTGCCGACCCGCGCCGGCGCAATCCCTGGGCGCGGTCGTTGCTGGTCTTCGGCCAGCGCTACACCGCGGGCTGGCCGGACGCCGGACCGCCGGCCGGCCGCTGGCTGGACCACGTCAGCCGCTATGCCCGCGGTCGGGACTATCATGACGTGCTGCTCGGGGCGGTGCGCCGCATCCTGCACGGCCTGCGCTCCCGCTGGCCGCAGCTGCGGGCCCACCCGGCCGTGGACACCGGCCCCTACCTCGAACGCGACTGGGCCGCCGCCGCGGGTCTGGGCTTCATCGGCAAGAACACCTGCCTGATCCACGAGGCCCTGGGCTCGGGGATCTTCCTGGCGGTCGCGCCCACCGACCTGGAGGTGACCGGTCCGCAGGACGCCCCGCACCCGCTCTACCAGGTGGTCTCGCGCGGTGCGCTCCCCGCCCCGGGGACCGACCGCTGCGGCTCCTGCACCCGTTGCCTGGATGCCTGCCCCACCGCGGCGTTCCCGCGGCCGCGCGAGCTGGATGCCCACCGCTGCCTGAGCACCTGGACCATCGAGTGGCAGGGCCGCGCGCCCGCGACCGAGCGCCATCGGCAGGGCGATTGGCTCTTCGGCTGCGACGTCTGCCAGCAGGTCTGCCCCTGGAACCGTCGGGCCCACCGCGAGGCCGCGGCGGGGCCGCCGCTGGTCGCGGATTACGCGCCTCTTGCCGACCATGGGGACGTGGATCTCGGCGCGCTGCTGACCGTCGATGCGGACGAGTTCCGCCGGCGCTTCCGGCGCACGCCGCTGTGGCGCGCCCACCCCGCGGGCCTGCGCCGCGACGCCCTGGTGCTGGCGGCCAACACCGGCCGCTGCGACCTGCGCGGGCGCATCGAGGCCATCGCCGCCGGGGATCCCGATCCGGAGGTCAGGGCGGTGGCCGTCTGGGCCGCCGCCCGGCTGGCGGGGGCCCCGGAGGAGGACCGGTCATGAATCCCATCGCCGCCCACTGGGAGCCGCGCCCCGATCAGCGTGTCGCCTGCCGGCTCTGTCCGGTGGGCTGCGTGCTGCGCCCCGGCCAGACCGGCCCCTGCGGCACGCGCGCCAACCGGGACGGCCGCATGGAGCTGCTGCGCTACGGCAAGCTCGTGGCTGCCGGCGTGGATCCCGTGGAGAAGAAACCCCTCTACCACTTCCTCCCCGGCGCGCCCATCCTGTCGGTGGCCGGCACCGGCTGCAACCTGCACTGCGCGTTCTGCCAGAACTGGAGCATCAGCCAGCAGCACGATGGCCGCACCGAGACCATGTCGCCCGCCGAGGTGGTGGCCCTGGCGCAGGCCCACGGCTCGGTGGGCGTGGCCTACACCTACAGCGAGCCGCTGGTCTGGTTCGAGTTCGTCCGTGACACCGCCCGGCTGGCGCGCGAGGCGGGCCTGGTCAACGTGGTGGTCAGCAACGGGTACATCAACGCCGCGCCCCTGCAGGAGCTGATCCCGCTGCTGGATGCGGTGAACTTCGACCTGAAGAGCATGGACGACCGCTTCTACCGCAACGTCTGCAAGGCCAGCCTGGCCAGCGTCCTGCACGCCATCACCGCCGTGCACCGGGCCGGCGTCCACCTCGAGGTCACCAACCTGGTGATCCCCGGCTACAACGACACCGACGATCACCTCACGCGCCTGCGCGACTTCCTGGCCGACCTCTCGCCCGACATCCCCCTGCACCTGTCGGCCTATCACCCGGCCTGGAAGTTCGACGCTCCGCCCACGCCGCCGGCCACCCTCGCCCACGCGGCCGAGCTCTGCCACGAGCGCCTGCACCACGTCTACGTGGGCAACGTGCACGTGGCGAACTGGACGGACACCCGCTGCCCCGGCTGTGGCGAGGTGGTCATCGCCCGCCACGGCTACCGCACCGAGGTCCGCCTCGCCCCCGGGGCCACCTGCCCATCATGCGCGCGCCGCCTCCCCGTCGTCGTCACCCGCGGACCGCGTCGGTCCGACGCGGGGCCAGGGCCGCCGGCGTGACGCCGGGGGTGTCAGCTCTCCGACCCACCCCCCCCCGGATCGATGTGGTTCGCCCGCACGGTGGTCGTGATGCCGCCGCGGACGAACCACTCGCCGGTGACCTCCATCATGCGCGGCTGGCAGGCGGCGACCAGGTCGTCCAGGATCCGGTTGGTGACGGCCTCGTGGAAGGCGCCCTCGTCGCGATAGCTCCAGAGGTAGAGCTTGAGGGACTTGAGCTCCACGCAGGTCTGCGCCGGCACGTAGCTGATGTGGAAGTGCGCGAAGTCGGGCTGGCCGGTGAGCGGGCACAGGCAGGTGAACTCCGGGCAGTCGAAGGCGATCTCGTAATCGCGGTCGGGGGCGGGGTTGGCGAAGGTGTCCAGCTGCTTGCTGGGCTGCGACGGCTGGCTGGGCTGGCGCTCGGGCATGGCACGGGGTCCTTTGCGGGGGTGCTGGGCGACGGCTGCGGCCATGCTAACCTGCCGTCTGGTGCCGCGCCAGCGCGCCGCCGCGGGCCGGGCGGTCCTGGATCCGGGATTTCAGCGCCCGTCGGGGGGCGCGATGCGTTACAATCGGGGTTCCATCATCGCCGCCCAGCCCGTGGAGGACCCCATGCTCCGCCCGTCCCCGTCCGTGTCCCGACGCCGCTCCGCCCGCCATCCGCTCGCCATCGCCGCCCTCCTGCTGGCCGTGATCGGGCCCCCGGTCCTGGCCCGCGCCGACGCCCCTGTGGCCCGCGTCCTGGACGCCGCCCCCGACGCCATGCGCGTCCACGTGCCGGCCGGCGCCGCCGGCGCCGCCGATGACCGGTCCGCGGCCTGGAACGGGCTGGTGGCCATCCCGCCGGGCAAGCGCCCGGTGCTCGACGCGGACGGCGGTCCGGGCCATCTGGGCGCGCCGGTGGTGATGCACGGCGTCCGGCTGGCGCCGCTGCACGTGCCGGCCGCGGCGGGCGACGTGACCCTGGCGATCCGCTTCCTGGACGATCCCGACGCGCCGTCGCGCGGCGTCCTGGCCGCGACCTTCGGCAACCTGCTGGAGGCCACCGCCCTGGGCGGCGCCGCGGTGCGGACGCAGCACGAGGAGGTGCCGGGCACCTACCTGATGATCGTCCCGGCGCTGGCGGGCATCGAGGCCGTGGTCGAGCCGCTGCTGGACTGGCGCCGCCGGCAGGGCTACGCGGTGCAGCTGGCCAGCACCCTGCAGACCGG
>JAASSM010000207.1 GCA_021767885.1 bacterium
ACCACCACGGTGGCGCCGTCGGCATCGCCCAGGTTCTCGGCGCGCTCCTCGCAGACCAGCCGGCCGCGGTCGAGGATGAGCACGCGCTCGCAGACCTGCCCCACCTCCGCCAGGATGTGGCTGGAGAGCAGCACGGTCTTCTCGCCGCGGAAGCTGCGGATGAGCCGGCGCATCTCCACGATCTGATGCGGATCGAGGCCGCTGCTGGGCTCGTCGAGGACCAGGATGGGCGGGTCGCCCACCAGGGCCTGGGCCAGCCCCACCCGCTGCCGGAAGCCCTTGGAGAGGTGGCCCACCAGCCGCCCGCTCACCTCGGTCAGGCCGCAGCGCTCCATCACCTGGTCGCACTGCGCGGCCACCTCGCCACGCGGCACGCTCTTCAGGTCGGCCACGAAGCGCAGGAACTCGCCCACCGTGCCCTCGGGGTAGAGCGGCGTGTGCTCGGGCATGAAGCCCACCAGGCGCCGGGCGGCCACCGTCCGCGCCACCACGTCGATGCCGCCCAGGCGCGCGCTGCCGCGCCCGGGCGCCAGGCTGCCGGTGAGGATCTTCATGCAGGTGGACTTGCCGGCGCCATTGGGCCCCAGGAAGCCGGCCACCTCGCCCCGGTCGACGTGGAAGCTCACGTCGTCCAGGGCGAGGACGGTCCCGTAGCGGCGCGTCAGGTTGCGGACCTCGATCATGGCGACTCCCCGGTCGGAGCCGTCGGTCCCGGATCCGGTGCGGGTCAGGATCCGACGGTCCAGCGCATGGACATGGCGCCCCAGGTGAAGCCGGCGCCGAAGGCGCAGATGATCACCAGGTCTCCCGGCTGCAGGACGCCCTGCTCGTGGTAAATATGCAGGGCCGAGGGGATGGTGGCACTGGTGGTGTTGCCGAAGCGGTCGATGGTCACCGCCACCTGCTCGTCCCGCAGGCCCACCCGCTTCTGCACCGCCTCGATGATCCGCAGGTTGGCCTGGTGCGGCACGAAGAGCTTGACGTCGTCCGCGCCGTGGCCGCCGGCCTCGAGGATGTCCAGGGTGACGCCGGCCATGCCCTTGACGGCGTACTTGTAGACCTCGCGGCCCTCCTGGTGGATGAAGTGCTCCCGCGCGGCCACGGTCTCCGCGGTGGCCGGCTTGCGGCTGCCGCCGGCGGCCATGTACAGGAACTTCGCCCCCACGCCGTCGATGTGGTGGATGTGGTCGAGGATGCCCTCGCGCCCGTCGGCGAGCCGCTGCACCACCACCGCCCCGGCGCCGTCGCCGAAGAGGATGCAGGTGTTGCGGTCGGTCATGTCCATGATGGACGACATCACCTCGCTGCCGATCACCAGGGCGGTCTTCACCGCGCCGGTCTCGATCTGCGCGCGGGCGGTCTGCAGGGCGAAGGGGAAGCCGCTGCAGGCGGCCGAGAGGTCGTAGCCCCAGGCGTTCTTGCAGCCGAGGGCCTCCTGGATCAGGCAGGCCGTGCTCGGGAAGAACATGTCCGGGGTCACCGTGGGCACCACGATGAGGTCGATGTCCTCGGGAGCGACGCCGGCCATCTCCATGGCCTGGCGCGCGGCCAGGACGCCGTGGTGGGAGGCGCCGGTGCCGGGCTCGCAGATGCGCCGCTCCCGGATGCCGGTGCGCTCGGTGATCCACTGGTCGTTGGTCTCGACGATCTGCTCGAGGTCCGCGTTGGTCAGGACCTTCTCGGGGAAGGACATGCCGGTGCCGGTGATGCCGGCGGGGTACAGCGTCCGTGCAGTCATGGCGTCCTTTCGGTTCGGGCGCGGCACCGCAGGACGCGGCGCACGGCGCCCGGCGGCGGCCGGCCGGGGTCGCCGCAGGCGTCGGTGGAATGGCTGCAAACATGGCCCAGCCGGCCGGGTTTGTCCAGAAGGCGCCGGACGCGAGCCAGGCCCCGACCGCAGGGGACGGGGCCTGGCTGACTGGCGTGCGTCGGGCACGGGCGCCGACGACGACCGGGCTGGCGCGCGGATCAGTCCTTGCGCTTGTCCTGGTCCTCGTCGCCCTCGGCCTCGGGGGTCGCGGAGGTCTCCTCGGGGGTCTCCGTCGCGGCGCTCTGCTCCGCGGCGTCGGCCTCCTCGGCCAGAGCCTCCTCGGTGGTCTCCTCGGCCTCCTGCGCCTGCAGCGCCTCCTGGAGCTGGGCCTCGGCCTCGGCCTTCTCCTCGGCCTTGAGGATCCGCCGCGCCTTGCGCCGCTTCTTGCTGTCCAGCGACTTGGGCCGCGCGGTGTTGTCCACCAGCTCGAGCAACGCCATCTCGGCGTTGTCGCCCCGGCGGGCGCCGCTCAGCCGCAGGATCCGCGTGTAACCACCCGGACGCTCCGCGTACCGCGGTCCGATCTCCTCGAACAGCTTCTGCAGGATGGCCGGATCGTTGATCTTCCGCGCCGCCATGCGGCGGGCGTGCAGATCGCCACGCTTGGCGAAGGTGATGAGCTTCTCGGCGAGCGACCGCATCTCCTTGGCCTTGACGACCGTGGTCTGGATCCGCTCGTGCTCGAAGAGGGCCGTCACCAGGTTCCGCTGCAGCATCTTGCGATGCGACGCGGTCCGGTTGAGCTTGCGGCCACTGTGGTTGTGACGCATGGTACTTCCGTCCTCGGTTTCTCTCGGCGACCCAGGCTCAGTCGGAGATCCTGGCCTTCACCTTCTCGGCGATCTCGTCGTCGAAGGTCATGCCGAAGCTCAGGTTCATGCCCTCGAGAATCTCCGCGATCTCGTTGAGGCTCTTGCGGCCGAAGTTGCGGAACTTCAGCATCTCGCTCTCGCTCTTGGTCACCAGATCGTAGATGGTCTGGATGTTGCCGCTCTTCAGGCAGTTCGCCGACCGCACCGACAGCTCCAGCTCCTCCACCGAACGCGACAGCAGCTCGATCAGGCGCACCTGCTCCTCATCCACCTCGACCTCCTGGGCGTCGATGGGCGCCTCGTCGAAGTTGATGAAGACCTGGAAGTGGTCCTTGAGCAGCTTGGACGCGAAGCCGATGGCGTCCTCCGGCTCCACCGCCCCGTTGGTGGTGATGCCGAGGATCAGCTTGTCGTAGTCGGTGCGCTGGCCCACGCGGGTGTCCTCCACCCGGTAGGCCACCTTCTTGACCGGCGAGAAGTTGGCATCCATGCGGATGACCCCGATGACCTCGCCGGGGATCTCGTGCACCTCGCGGTCGACGTAGCCCCGCCCCATGTCCACGTAGACGCGGGCGGAGAACTTGCCGGCCTCGGTGAGGTTGCAGATCACCAGGTCCGGGTTCTTGACCTCCAGATCGGGGTGCCCCTCGATCATGCCGGCGGTCACCGGACCGGGCTCGCTGGCCTCGATGGTCGCCCATCCGGACGGCGCGTCGGACAGGCCGAAGACCACCTGCTTGAGGTTCAGGACCATGTCCGTGACGTCCTCGAGCACGTTGGGCAACGTGCTCAGTTCGTGCTGGACGCCCTCGATCTGGACGGCGGTGATCGCATGGCCATGGATGCTGGACAGCAGGGTCCGCCGCAGGGCGGTGCCCAGCGTGTGGCCGAAACCGGCCTCCAGGGGTGCGATCTCCAGCTCCGCGAAGGTCCCGGTCTGCGTCTCGGGGACGATCCGGACCTTGTCGGGCATCAACATGTTGACCCAGCGCATACGCTTCTTCCCTTCCTCTCAGCCAGCAGGTCTAGACCTTCGAGTAGAGCTCCACGATCAGGTTCTCCTGGATCGGGATCGGCAGGTCGCTGAGCTGGGGCTCGGCGATCAGCTTGCCGGCGAGCTTCTGCTCGTCCAGCTCCACGAAGGGCAGGCGCTCGCGCCGGGCCGCGTTCTTGACGGCCTCGACGACCATGGGAATGTTCCGGCTCTTCTCCCGGATGCTCACCTGCTGACCCTGGCGCAGCTGGGCGCTGGGGATGTCGCAGACCTCGCCGTCCACGAGCACGTGCTTGTGGCGGACGAGCTGGCGGGCCGCATCGCGCGACGGCGCCAGGCCGAGGCGGTAGACGATGTTGTCGAGCCGCTTCTCGAGGATGGTGAAGAGGATCTCACCCGTCGGACCCGGACGGCGGTTCGCCTCGGCATAGTAGAGGCGGAACTGCCGCTCCAGCACGCCGTAGATCGAGCGCACCTTCTGCTTCTCGCGGAGCTGGAGCTTGTAGTCCGAGGGTTTACGCCCACGGCGACGTCCATGCTGCCCCGGCGCGTGCGGCCGGCGCTCCATGGCACAGCTGCTGGAGTAGCAGCGCTCGCCCTTGAGAAACAGCTTCATCCCCTCGCGGCGGCAAAGCTTGCACTTCGCACCGGTGTACCTTGCCATGAAATGAGACCTCCCTGGCGTTCCCGGCCTCCGCCGGGCCGCCAGTTTTCCTGAGTTACATGCGGCGCCGCTTGGTGGGGCGGCACCCGTTGTGCGGGATCGACGTGCAATCCTTGATGCGGACCACCTCGAGACCCTCGGCCTTGAGGCTGCGGATGGCCGCCTCGCGACCGGAACCCGGGCCCTTGATCCAGCACTCCACCTTCTTCATCCCCGCCTGGATGACCTCCTGGGCGCAGAAGCGCGCGGCCAGCTGCGCGGCGAACGCCGTCGACTTGCGGCTGCCCTTGTAGCGCCCCTGGTGCCCGCCGCTGGACCACGTGAGCACGTTGCCCTGCAGGTCGGTCATCGTGATGAGGGTGTTGTTGAAGCTCGACTTGATGTGGGCGACGCCCACGGAGTCGTACTTCCGCTTCTTGGTCTTGCGCACCTTGGCGCGCTTGTCCTTGGCCGTGGCCACTCGTCACCTCCCGGTTGCCCGCGTGGGGCAGAACCTGGCTACTTCTTCGCGCCACCCGGACGCGAGAGCGGTCCCTTGCGGGTCCGCGCGTTGTTCTTGGTGTTCTGGCCCCGGCACGGCAGCTTCCGGCGGTGACGCAGACCCCGGTAGCACCCGATGTCCATCAGG
>JAASSM010000208.1 GCA_021767885.1 bacterium
AGTGACACCAGTCCCAGCGAGCCGATGCCACCATACACCGCGCCGGCCACCACGCGCTGGCGCCACGACGTGTCCAGGGCCAGGGGCCAGAGCACCGCCGGGGCGACCAGGGCGGCGGGCCAGATCGCCAGCCGCGAGTGCGCCAGCGCCGCCAGGCCGCCACCCACGGCCGCGAGCGCCACGGTCGCCAGCCACGGCCGGCGCGCCAGGGCCGGCGAGATCAACGGGCGTCTCCGGCGGGCCGACGGCACGCCAGCGCCAGCATGAGCCAGCCGGCCAGGAAGAGGACGCCCCCGAACGGCGTGATGGCGCCCAGCCACCCCACGCCCGTGACGGCCAGGAGGTAGAGGCTGCCGCAGAAGAGGAGGGTGCCGAGCAGGAAGGCGCGGGCGGCGGCGCGGGCCTGCACCGGCCGCCCCACCGTGCCCACCCAGGCCGCGGCGATCAGCGCCAGGGCATGGACCAGCTGGTAGTCGGCGGCGGTCTGGAAGGTGGCCAGGCGATCGGCGTCCAGGCGTGTCTCCAGGGCGTGCGCGGCGAATGCACCCAGGGCCACGGCCAGCAGGCCGGAGACGGCGCCCCAGAGCACCGGGCGCAGGTCGGGATGGGCAGGGGACACGGCAGCGGGCCTTTCGAAGCAGAGCGAGGCTCGGTACGGGACGACTGCGACCGGCCAGGGCGGCCAGGGCGGCCATGGCCGCCTCACCGCAGAGGCTAAGCGGAGGGGGCCGGGGCCGCCACGGCCGCCGGCGCGGTGAGCAGCAGGAGCGCGAGGTACGCGGCGTAGATGCCCAGGAGCAGCAGCCCCTCCCAGCGCTGCAGGCGGCGGCCGGTCCACAGCAGCGGCCAGAGGACGAGCGCGAGCAGCCCCATCACGCCCACGTCGAGCCAGGCCTGGTCGCCGCCGGGCAGCGGCCGCACCAGGGCGGCGGCCCCGAGGATGCCCAGGATGTTGAAGATGTTCGATCCGAGGATGTTGCCCACCGCCAGCTCGGTCTGCCGTCGCAGCGCGGCCACCACCGAGGTGGCCAGCTCGGGCAGGCTGGTGCCCGCGGCGATCACGGTCAGGGCGATCACCCGCTCGCTCACCGCGAGCCGGCGGGCCAGACCCACCGCGCCATGGACCAGGACGTGGCCGCCGATCACCAGCAGCAGCAGCCCGCCGGCCACCAGCAGCAGGTCGCGCCAGAGACGACCCGACGCGCCCGGCACGCCGGCGTCGAAGCCCGCGACCGCCGGCCCCGTCGCCTCGCGGCGCGCCAGCACGATGTTCCAGGCCGTGTAGCCCCCCAGCGCCAGCAGCAGCGTGGCCCCGGCCAGACGGCCCAGGACCGGCAGCAGGAGCACCCCGGCGAGCACCCCCGACACCGCCAGCATCACGGGCGCATCGCGCCGCAGGACCGCCAGCGAGACGCCGATGGGCCGCAGGAGCGCCACCACGCCGAGGATCACGCCCACGTTGAAGATGTTCGAGCCGATGACGTTGCCCAGGGCCACGGCGCCACGGCCGGCCGCCGCCGACTGGACCGAGACCACCAGCTCGGGCAGCGAGGTCCCGAAGGCCACCACCGTCAGGCCGATCACCAGCGGCGTCAGGCCCAGGCGCCGGGCGAGGGAGGCCCCGCCCCGCACCAGGAGTTCCGCCCCCAGGGTCAGGGCTGCCAGGCCGGCGAGGATGGCGACGACGTCCGCGGTCACGAGGTGGCGTCCCGCTCCTGCAGCCAGGCCTCCGCCTGCTCCGTGGTCCGGAACACGGCCACGGTGATGGGCGAGGCCAGGGAGTCGGCGAGGAGCTCGTACATGCGGCCCAGGCCGAAGCTGGCATCGGTGGGCGCGACCACGGCCGTGCGCATGCCAGCGAACCGGTCGCCGTGGCTGGCGGCGGCCGCCGCCAGCTGCTGCAGCCGCGCGGCCGAGAAGTCCACGCGCTCGGCGGCCGACAGGTCCACCAGCTCGCGCACCGGCGCGGTGATGGCCGGATCGTGGACGATGCAGGCCACGTGCTCGGAGAGATCCACGTCGGTGACGTGGCCATGCATGGTGGTGCGCAGGAAGCGCCGGGCCGCGTCCCAGCGGTACGAGATGGGCATGGTCGTCTCCGGGATTGGGCGAGGGATCCAGGGCCGACTGCGGCCGAGCATATCACCTGGACGGCGAGGAGGGAAGCTCCGGTGGGGTCGCCTCGCCGGCCGCCCTGCGCACCCCGTCGCCGGACCTCCGGCGAAGGGCCCCCGGGGGGCCCTTCCGTCACCGGCGAGCAGCGGCGAGCCAGCCCCCGCTAGTTCTCGGTGAGCACGTGCTCGTCGTACTCCACCTCGAACCGCAGCTTGTGCTTGGCCTCCTCCTGGGCCAGCGCCAGGAAGATCTCGCGCAACTCCGGATCGTCGGTGCGGTCGGCGAGGTCGGTGTAGAGCCGGAAGGCCAGCTTCTCCTGCTTCATGGCGAAGATCAGGACGTCCTGGTAGCTGGGGTCGTCGCCGAGGGCGACGTCGTTGAGGTAGTCGGCCAGCTTGAGGTCCTGCACCTGCTCGCGCGTGATCAGCTCGCGATGCCCGGCCTTGACCCGCTCGAGCTTGGCCTTGTGGCCGCGCTCCTCGGCGGCGAAGCCCTCGAACATGGTCTTCGCGGCCTGGCCCCCGGTGATGTCGGCCATGCGGGTGTAGAGGTCCACCGCGTTCTGCTCCTGGGCGATGGCGTAGTCGAGGATCTGCTCGGCGCTCTGGAACTCGGGCATCTCGGGGCTCCCCGTTCGTGGTGAGAGGCGGCGATGGATCTGCTGCCCAAGATAGCCCCCGACGGTGCTGGCGAAAGCCGGAAGCTGGCAGGCGCCGGCAAGCCGGGCCCCGGCCGCCGCCGGGCCCGTACCCTGAGGGACACCGGTGTGCCTCGAGGTTCTCCCGACCGATGACGTCCGATTTCTGGATTCCTCCATAAACACCATCATGGCAGCGATTTCCGGATCCCGTCTATCGCCGGCCCCGCGTATGCATGCAGTGTTTCGCAACCCCTGAACCATCCCATCAAGGAGGCACACCATGACACGAACCCTCTTCCTCGGAACCCTCGTGGTCCTGCTCGGCCTGGCCCTGACGGCCAGCGCGCAGGGCTTCGGCCAGGGCCTCGGCGACGGCACCGGCGCGTGCCAGTTCATCGACGAGGACGGCGACGGCTTCAACGACCTCGCGCCCGACGCCGACGGAGACGGCATCCCCAATGGCCAGGACCCGGACTACGTCCGTCCCGAGGACGGCACCGGCAGCCAGCACGCGTACCGCCACGCCAACCAGGACGGCGACGCCATCCAGGCCGGCCAGGGCTTCCGCCACGGCCAGTCCGGCGAGGACGCGGGCAAGGCCCTGCTGATCACCGGCTTCGGGGACGGCGAGTGCGACGGCACCGGCGCCCCCGAGGGCGTGCGCCAGGGCAACGCGTACGGGCCGGGTGACGGCACCGGCGATGGCGTGGGTCCGGCCGACGGCACCGGCTTCGGCCCCGGCGACGGTAGCGGCGACGGAGAGTGCGATGGCACCGGCTCGCCGCTGGACGACCGCGGCCAGCGCCGAGGCGGCCGCGGCTGATCCGGCGACCGGGACCTCCGGCCGATCAGAGACCAGGACCGGGGGGCCGCATGCGGCGGCCCCCCAACCCCACAGGGAGACCGCCATGACCACGCGCCCGTCCCGCAATCATCGCGTTCCCCGCGCGACCTCCGTGGCCGTCGTCATCGCCATCGGATGCATCGTGATCGCGCCCGCTGCCGGTCCCGTCGGGCCATCGGTCGCGCTGGCGGCCGAGGTGCAGACCGGCGGCCGCCTCGGCCTCGAGGCCGGCCACCTCGCCCACCCGCTCGGCCTGGCCAGCGACCAGGCCACACCCTACGCACACGGCGGACTGGTCTACGAGGTGGGCATCGGCGAGGGCCCGTCGCGCGTGGAGATCAGCTATGCCGGCGACGTCACCGTCTTCGACCCGGACGTCGGGCTCGGCTACCGGCGTCATGCCCTCGGACTGGAGTACGTCCATCGTGGCGCCGATCGTCACCAGCTCACCTGGAGTGCGGGCGTCCAGGGCGCGCTGCGGCGCCAGGACCCAGCCTACGCCGTCTACGACCACGACGAGCTCCGCGCCTACCTGACCGCCCGGGCCTACCCCCATCCGCGGCTGATGACCCGGATCACCACGAGCCTGCGGGTCCGCCGGTACGGCGTCCTGCCGGAGGAGAGCTTCATCGAGCCGTCGGTCCAGCTGCTCGCGCGCCATTTCAGCCCCAGCCGGTTGACGCTCGGCGCGTCCCTGCGCCTGGGCGGCAAGTGGTTCCACGACCCCGTCGCCCCGGCGGTCTGGGACACCGACGGCACGCCAGCGACCACCCAGCTCGCCGCCTCCCTCGAGGCCGCCCGGGGTCTCACCGACCGCGTGAGCATCCGGGCCACGATGGAGCAGCGGCTCCAGCTCGGCGGCTTCCCCTACTACGTCAGCGAGCAGATCTACGACAGCCCGTTGCTCGACCGCTACGCCCGCTCGGGACCCGCGGCGGCGATGTCGCTCAAGGTCATCGGCCCCCGCCAGGTCTGGGTGCAGCTGGGCGGCGACTGGCGACGGAACGACTACGGCGCCATCCGCTTCGCCGGCGAGACGGCCGGCGGCGAGGGCCGCGAGGACACCGTCCGCAGCGTATGGCTCTCGCTGGAGCGGCGCCTGGCCATGGGTGACGGCCAGCTCCGCCTGCGCCTGCAGACGGCCTGGACCGACCAGGCCTCCAGCCTCGCGGCCTACCGCTGGTCCGGACCGGTGGCCGGCCTGAGCGCGCAGTGGCTCTGGTGACGCCGGCGCTCGGGCCGCCCCCGCGTTCCGGCCACATGGCGCCACCAGCGCCGCGGCCCCGCCCGGATCGCTCC
>JAASSM010000209.1 GCA_021767885.1 bacterium
GCGGCGCGCCCTGCGGCCAGGCCGCGATCACCGGTGTCAGGAGCAGGTCGGCGAGCTGCCCGGCGGCCACCGCATCGACGGTGTTGCCGGGCGTGCCCATGTCCGTCTGCACGGCGGCGATCAGCTCGAGGAGCGGCTCGCGGGGGATCTCGAGCCGCCGCCAGCCGGCGGCCGACCCCACCCAGGCGAAGGCGCGGGACTCGCCGCAGAAGTAGGCGACCACCGGCCCCGGGGCCTGGCGGGCGAGCCGGTCGAGGGCGGCCGGCGAGAGGTCCGGCGTGGAGCCGGGCACGCGCCAGGTCGCGTCCAGCGCCCGGGCCAGGCTGGCGACCACGCCGTGGTCCCCGGCCGCGACCCCGGGATGGTCGGCCAGGATCCCGATGGCCAGCTCGGCCACCTCGCGGCGCCAGGGATGGCGGAACGCCTGGTAGACCTGGGCCTCCAGCGCCGAGTCCGCGGCCGGGTCGTCGAGCCGCAACCCGCTCAGGATCCGCCACGCCGGGACGGGCTCGCCCAGGGCGAGGTGGGCGCGTGCGCGCTCCAGACCGAGCCTGGCGACCAGGGTCGCCGGCGCGTCGTCTCCGAGCAGGGCGCCGGCGCGCGCATGGTGCGCCAGCGCCACCGCGGGACGACCCGCCCGGGTCTCCACGCAGCCGAGCATGAACTCGCCGGCGAACCGCGTCCAGTAGGCGCCCTGGCCCTGCATCGCCTGCAGCACCGAGCGGGACCGTTCCAGCGCGCCGAGGGGGATGAGCGCCTCGGCCAGCCGGATGCGGCTGCGGCCGATCTGGTCGGGATCGCCGAGGGTCCGGGCGAGGTCGTGCCACTGCTCGTAGAACGCCACCGCGCCCGCGGGATCGCCGGCGAGCTCGGCCACCAGGCCGCCGGCCTCGAGGCTCTGGCACCGGGAGTAGGCGTCACCGATGGCCCCGGCGTGCGCGATGGCGGCCTGGGCCTGGTCGCGCGCCGCGGGAAACTCCCCCTGGCGCGCGTGCAGGCGGGCCGCCAGCAGGGCGAGCGAGAGGGTGGGATCGAAGTTCCCATCGCGGACCATCAGATCGGGGCGGGATCTCAGCTCGCCGATGCCGCGATAGGCCAGGTCCGGCCGTCCGGTGTCCAGGCCCTGACGGATCAGGTCGAAGAGCACCTGACGCTGCGCCGGGATGCTCAGATCGGCGGGCAGCGCGGCGCGCAGGGAATCGGCGCGCCCGAATTCGCCCTGCTGCATGGCCAGGTGCAGGCGGGTCACCGCCACGCGGACCTCGAGATCCCCGGCCCCCAGCTCGGCCGTCCACCGCCCGGCCCGGTCGATCCAGACCCGGGCCGAGTCGACGTCGCCGAGCTGCCGGTGCTGATGGGCCAGGCCGAGGGCGAAGCCCACCATCGCCCGGGTGTTCCCGATCTCCCGGGCCAGGGCCAGCGACTGCCGGTAATGGGCCGCCGCGGACGGCAGGTCGGCGCTGTCCTCGGCGATGGCCCCCTGCAGGATCCAGGCGTCGCGAAGCCACCGCGGGTGCTCGCCGGCCGCGGCCGCGCGCTCGACCTCCTCGGCGACGGAGGCCGCGCGCGCGAACTCCGCCCGCGCATGGTACGTCCGCGCCAGGGCGAGGCCGGCCCGCATCTCCTGGATGGCGTCGCCGCTGCGGCGCGCGCACTCGCCGGCCACCGTGGCGGCCACCGCGGCGTCCTGCAGGCGGCCCGCCTTGCGGCAGAACTTGGAGATCTCGAACCACCAGCACGCAGCCAGGGACGGCCCGCCCGCGGTCCACGCCAGCGGCAGGGTCCGCCCCAGCCGGGCGATGGCCGCCTCGAGCGCACCGTCGAGGCTCATGACCACCGCGGCGCGGGATTCCAGCCAGAGGTCCGACACCATCGGCCGCGGCGCGCGCGCGTCGCAGGCCGCGACGAACGCGCGGCGCGCCTCCCGGTCCTGCCCCCACCGCATGGACGTGTTGATCAGCGAGGCCACCGCCCGGTCCGCGGCACCGGCCTCCACCGCGGTGAACATGCTGTCCAGGCGCGCCGGGCTGCCCAGCGCCCGGGCGCGGAGGATGGCGGCGTCCACCCACAGGGCGTGGTCCGGGGTCCGCCGCCAGATGCTCCACAGCGTGTCCGCGGCGGCGGCGTGGCGGTCGGCGATCAGCAGGTCCTGGCGCAGCCGGTAATAGCGGCGGATCTCCGCGGAGGAGGCCGGCACCGGCCTGGCGGCGGCCAGGGAGTCCTGCCGGCCCACCAGGCGACGGATGGTGGGCGAGAGGTGATCGGACCGCTCGCCCCGCAGCAGCGGCGGCGTGGGCTCCGCCGTGCGGAACACGCGCTCGGGCGCGAGGATCACGCCGGTCAGCGCCGCGGCCACCAGGACCGCCAGCGCGATCGCCAGGCCATGGACAGCGTGCCGTCGAAACTCTATCATGACCACCTCGACATCCGTGTTGCATGCGTCCGCACCACCGGCACCCCGGCGAGCAGCCACCACTCCATGGACCGACCCGACCACGCCTCCGACCCCACCGATCTCGACGCGGCGGCCGCCGCCTGCCGCACCGGCGCGCCGGGCGCCTGCGAGCGCCTGCACGCCCTGCTGCGCGGCCCGCTCCTGCGCGAGGTCACGGGTTTCCTCGGCGCCGACAGCGCCGCGGCCGATGACGTGATCCAGGAGTCCCTGCTCACAAGCATGCGATACCTCCAGGCCGATGTCGAGTTCGACGGCGACCTGGTCCGCCTGGCGATCACCATCGCCCGCAACCGGTGCCGCGACCTGCTGCGCAAGCAGTCCCGCCACCGCCACGCGCCCCTGGATGCGGACCACGAGACGCTTGCCGATCCGCGCCCCTCGGTGGCCGACCGCCTCGAGCACGAGCAGCGGCACGCGCTGCTCCAGCGTGCCCTCGACCAGCTCGATCCGGACTGCCGCCGGCTGCTGCACGGCCTCTTCCAGGAGGGCCGGCGCGGCGAGGACCTGCGCCGCGAGCTCGGCCTGGGCACCGTCCAGGCCGTCTACCAGCGCAAGGCCGCGTGCCTGGCCCGCGCCAGAAAGATCTTTCAAAACCTATCGGGAGTTCGTTCATCTCTTGACTCGACCATTCAGCGGGGGACCGACGGAAGGGGAGAAGCATGAACGACACACCGGAACACGAGTGCATCGATCCCGGCCTGGGCGAGCAGCTCTGGCGCCTGGACGACCCCGCCACCGGCGCGGCCCTGCGCCGGCGGCTCCAGACCCACGTCCGCTTCTGCGACGCGTGCCGCGAGGAGCGCCAGTTCGCGGAGATGGTGGCGGCCGACGTCGCCAGCGGCGCGGTCTCGCTGTCGGGCGGGCGCGCGCGATCGCCCCGCGCCGGCCCCTGGCTGCTCGGCGGCGGGGCCCTGGCCATGGCCGCCGCACTCCTGGTGATCCTGATCGCCACGCCGCGCGCGCCCGAGCCCCTGCTGCGGGGCGAGCCGGCCCGCCCGCGCATCCTGCAGCCGGTGCCCGACCAGGTGGTCCTGGGCGGCACGCCGGATCTCGCGTGGTCGGCCATGCCCGGCGCGCGGGAGTACGTGGTGACCGTGACGGCCGTGGGCGGCGGGTCGCGCTGGACGGCGCGCACCGAGACCCCCGGCGTCGCCATCCCCGATGGCGCCGCCCTCGCCGTGGGCCAGCGCTACCGCATCGCCGTGGTGCCCGTGCCCGCGGACGTGGGCCCGCGCGGGGGCCTGCGAGGTTCCTTCCACACCGGCGGCGTGCTGGCCGTGGCCCGCGACCGTCTCGCGCGGGCGCCGGCCGCGATCCTGGCCCTCGGGGCGCTGGGGCTGCTCGCCATGGTGGGCGGCGCGGTGCTCTGGCGGAACCGGCGGTCATCCTCGTGACCCCGTCGCGCGCCGCGTGAGCGAGCCCGTGAGCGAACCCGTGAGCGGTCAGCGGAAGAGCGCCTTCACGCCACCGAGCGTGTGCTGCTCGGCCGCCACCGTGGGATTGATCTCGGCCACCAGCCCGTCCTCGGCGAACAGGTTGCACGGCAGCAGGATGTCGGGGTCATCACCGTCGGTGATGGCCGGCGCGCCGGGCAGGCTCGGCGGGTCGGCCGGACCGAAGAAGATGGGCACGTACCCGTCGCCGGAGAACGAGAAGGTCAGCGTCGAGAGCACGGTCCCGGAGGGGTCGGCCGGGACCGGCGTCTGATAACCGCAGAGATGATTGGTGGAATCGCCGAAGTTGATCATGCCGTTGGGACCGGTCGGCCCGCTGGCGATCAACGCCGCGTCGGGGATGGTGATCCCCACCTCGTAGCCGCCGACGGTGGCCTGCGAGGGCGCGAGCAGGACCACCAGGGCCTCGAAGGGGTTGCCGGGATCCGAGATGTGCGAGACCTCGTCGCCGATCTCCTCGGCGAAGAAGTAGAGTCCAAGGGTGTTGGGTTCCTGGGAGTGGGCGACGGTCACGCAGGTGATCAGGCAGAGAACGAGGCACACCCGCTTCATGAGCGACCTCCCTGGACGGGCGAGAGGCCGGCACGACCACGGCCCGGATTGGCAGCGCGCTCGCACCGGCGCCAGGGAAAGGAGCCTACGCCATGGTGGCGGCGGGAGCAAGGGCCCAGGCCGCGATGGCGTCAGTACGCCACCCCGACCTGCACCGTCACGCCATCGACCGCGCCGTGCTCCAGATACGACTCCCGCGACCCCACCCCGGTGAGCGACCGCTGGTACAGCACCTCCGCCCGCAGCGCGAGCCGCCCCGGCAACGGCGCGGTGACGCCGGCGCCGAGGGTGCCGGCCAGGATCATCCCCTCGGACCAGGTCCCTCGCTGCAACCCGTCGAACGACCACTCCGAGGCCAGCGCGATCTGCCACACCGGACCGGCCAGGACGTGCCACCGCGTCTGGCCGACC
>JAASSM010000210.1 GCA_021767885.1 bacterium
CCGCCACTGCTGTGGCGGTCCACGCCTCACCCCGGGCCCGGCGGACTGGCCTCGACGGTCGCGAAGTCCCCTCCGCGATGGCCGGGAAAGACCGCGGCGGGCCCCAGGTGAGATGGCGGCGGCATGTGCTCACGCTCGTGCTCCCCCGCAAGGCGAATTGATGGAAGGTGTCGCTGAGGTGGTTCTTCCGGATCATGCGTAGATGCGATCGTGCATGGCGTAGATCTGCAGGGCGAGGAATTCCCGGTCTCGGTAGCCGTAGGCGCGTCGCTGGATCAGGCGGATGCGACCGTTCATGCTCTCCAGTGGACTGGTGGAGATCCGGTGGTCGTACCAGTTGATCAGATCGTCACGGAAGCGGGTGAGGGATCTGGCGAGACGGCGGATGACCGTTACGCTCGAGGCCTTCGCCACCTCGAGCCAGTCGTCCAGGTGAGCAGCCGCCTGCGCCTTCGACTTGAAGCGCCAGAAGCGGTCGAGGTCCTCCTTGAGGTAATGCGCGATCATCAGATTGCGATTGGCCTGTAGCGCACGCTCAAGACGATCGAACTCGTCTCGCTGCTCGTTCAAGTTCTCCGGTCGCTTGACCAGGATCCAGCGCACGCCACGAAGGGCCCGCCAGCCCTCTCCACGTGCCTTGCGCGACTCACTGCCCAGCAGCCAGGTGATCTTCTTGTTGAAACTCATCACGACGTGGAAGCGATCGACGACCAGCTGAGCCCGTGGCAGGTGCTTCTTGACCGCCCGGCGGTAGGCTCCCCCCATGTCCGTGGCCACCGCCGCGATCCGTGCGCGAGACGCTTTCAGGCGGCGCCAGAAGGGCTCCAGGGCTGCGGCATTGCGACCAGTACCGACGTGGATCACCGCCCCGCTCTCGAGATCCAGCACCACGGTGCAGAAACCGAAGCGGCGCCCGAGATTGATCTCGTCGATGGCGATCCGACGAATGTGGCGCAGCGGGGGACGGCTGTAGCGCCGGTGCAGGTCGCTCTTGACGATGCTCTTGACCAGGTCCCAGCCCACCTGCAACAGCTTGGATATCGCGTGCAGGCTCATCTGCTGCGCCAGCAGGACCACGTACTCGGCAAATGCTTTGGTGTAGCTGACGCGCTCGTCAGCGAAGCCGAGCACAAGCTGGGAGACCACCTTGCATGAGCGACACGCCAGCTTCGGGATCGTCACCTCTAGCTGCACCGGATGATTGCCGCACGGCACCGAGTGCAGGCGTCTGACCACCGATCCCCAGCGAACGACATCCTCGCTGCCGCACTTGCTGCAGTGGAATCGTTTCAACCTTGCCTCGAGGGGCAGGACCCGACGATCCCCCTCGATCCTCGACCCCAGAACGCGGTAGTCACGGATCCCGAAAAGATGGTAGAACCACAGTGTGGACATGCTGCAGGCCTCCTTGCGTCGTGTGTGGTAGCCGAATCAAGGAGCCGAGCATGTCCACATTTTTTGCCTGCGTCTATGCGAATCCCGGAAGAACCACCTCAGCGGTAGCATCGATCAAGTGGGCCTGGCCGCGACCGGGCTGGCGGGCGCCCTCGCTCTCGGGAGCAGCCCGGATCCCATGCACGCCGCCACTCAGTCCCGGGCTGCTCCGTCCCGGACCGCCCCCTCCCACGCCCATCCCGTGCCGTCCGCACCCATCACCGACACCCCGCCCCCGACAGAATCCCGGCAGCTCGAGGCACTGCACGACGAGGCCGTCGCGCTGTACAACGCCGGCAACCATCTCCTGATCCGGGGGCTGCCCGGCTGGGCAGGATGCAGATCGAGCTCGGCGAGCGGCTCCTGGCGGGTGAGAGGCCCATCGCGGCGGACGCCGCCGCCTACGAGCAGGGCGGACTGCCCGACCGGCGGCCGGAGGAACTGATGGCCGTGGGCCGGGAGCACATCGCCACCGCCCTGAGGCGCGCGCCCGACAGCGCGTACGTCAAGGAGCTGGCCGAGCGGTACGGGATCGCGCGACGCTGAGACGGCGACCGGGATCGTTCTTCGCGCTGGGCTCCGGACGAAGAGACCCCCGCGGCAGCCTTCCGGCCACCGGGGGCGTCTTCTCTCCTCGGGGTATTCGACGGGATGGCCGGCGGCATCCTCGGCGGGATCCTCGGCGGGATCCTCGGCGGGATCTACGGCCAGATCGTCGGTGGTATCATCGGTGATACCACGGCGAGTTCGCCGGTCAAAACTGGCGAGTGACACCCGGCCCGGTCGTCCCCGGCCAGGTCATCGTCGCACGGAACGGCCGACCGCGGAATGGCCCGTCCCGGCCCGGCCTACCGCGAGCAGCTCACCGTGTGGCTGCTGTCGCCGCCGGAGACGGCGTTGCCGTTGCCGTCGTACAGCGTGGCCTGGGCCGTGCTGCTGCCGTCGAACACCAGGTCCATGTAGTACGGGTCCATGTCGTAGCGGATGGTGCCGGTGGGGCAGCCGCTGGACGGGTAGGAGACGCCGCCGCCGAGGGTCTCCCAGTTCATGGCGTAGGTGTCGGACTGCTCGATGCCGTTGCCGGAGTACGTGTAGTCGATGCCGATGCCACCGGTGCCGTTCATCACCACGGTCTCGGTGCCCAGGCCGGTGAGGGTGACGTCGTAGACGTAGCTGTAGTCGTAGTCGATGGTCACGCCGCCCTGGCTCTGGGAGAAGGCGCCGCTGCCGTCCATGGTGTGGACCGCCGAGGCGGCGTCGCCGGCCTCCTGCTGGGGGTTGCCGTCGCCGTCGAGGTACTGGACGGTGTAGAACCAGTTGTAGGTGTAGCCGCCCTGGGTCCAGGAGGCGTCGTACTCCCAGCGCTGGGTGTCGCCGTTGTAGGCGTAGTCCTTGGCGGCGCGGGTGAAGCCGGCGGCGAGGTCGTCCATGGACTCGACCAGCGCCACGCCCTGCGGGGCGGCCACCTGGGCCTGGGAGACGGCGGTGGCCTGGTCGAAGTCGCTGCCGCCGGGGATGGTGGGACCGGTGGGGTTGCTGTCGCCGTCGTCGTCGTCGTCGCTGCAACCGGCCAGGGCCAGGGTCAGGGTGAGCAACGCCAGCAGGGCCAGCTGCGCGAGGCGGCGGCCGCCGGTGGCGGGATGGTTCGAGCGGATCGCGGACATGGGGGCCTCCTGCGAAGGTGGGGCTCTCGGTGGCAGGGCCGACGGCGAGGGCGCGGCCCCGGAGGACAAGAGTGTTATGGTCGTATTTTTGACGGGATCCTGCTATACGGGATGACCGTAAATCCTCCGGGGGTCGGTGAGCACCGGACGTTGCCCCGGTGGCCGATCGCGGCGACACTGACCGGTGGTCGCCCCGCCCCCCCCGCTCATCGCGAGCGGTGTCCCCGCCTGGGAGGTCCCCGACGTGTCCAAGCGCATGGTTCCGGTTCTCGCCGTGGTCCTGACCGTCGTGGCGGTCCTGACGGCCACCCCGGCCCGGTCTGGCCCGGCCGCATCGCCCGCCGCCCCCGCCCTGCCCGACTCCCCCGATCTGCCCGAGCAGGTGGCCGCCGTTCCCGACTCCCTGCTGGGCGTCTGGACCGCCCGGCTCGGCGGCGGCGGGCCGCAGGCGCTGATGTCGTTCCTGTTCGAGGTCACCTTCATGAAGATCGACGTCGCGGTGGTGGAGGTGCGCCTCACCGATCACGACGCCGCCCAGGTGGCCGCGGTGGTGGCCGAGGGCGAGCGCAGCGACGACCGGCGCGACCGCGTCGCCGCCATCCTCCACGCCGCCGACCCCCTGGCCTACGGCATGACCTTCAAGCGCGACAGCGACCTCGGCAAGTTCTTCAAGGGCATGCTCGGCAACATGGAGCGCGCGGTGGACGCGGGCGAGATCACCCGGGCGGAGTACGACCGCGTCGACCGCGAGTACCGCGCCCTGATGGCCCCGTACGGCGAGCGCGGCGCCCGCAAGGGCGACCGCCTGCTCTACCGCCTGGAGGGCGACCACCTGCACCTGATCTACGTGGGGATCGACGGCGACGTGATGCTGGACGAGCACCTGGACGAGGTCTGGGCCCGCGCGGTGCGGGCGTCGTTCACGGGGCGGGAGTCGAAGATGCGGGAGAAGCTGGGGGAACTGGCCTGGCGGTGAGGTCGGCCGGGACGGGTCGGCGGGCTGGCGGGCTGGCGGGCTGGCCGTGAGGTCGGCTGGCGAGTGGCCCCCCGGCTGGCGGGTGCCCCCCGGGGGGCCCTCGGCTCGTGGCGGTCCCGATCCCCCCAGGCTGCCCGACGGGCCTGCCGGAACGCTTGCATTTCTCTTCGCGGCGGATGGATACTGGATCTCGTTCTCGGTGAGCAGGGTCGGCGGCGGCGCGGGCCTGGCCAGCGCGGTCGCGGCCGGCGTGTCACCTGGCCAGGAGCGTGGATCATGGCGGTGTCGTCCCGCGGTGGGATCCGGATGGCGGGGTCGGTGGGGGTGCGGCTGCTGGTGGCAGTGTGGGTGGTGGTCCAGGGCGTGCCCGTGGCGGTGATGGTCGCCGGCTGGAGCGTGGCGGCGGCGTGGGTCCCGTCGGTGCTGCTGCTGGTCGCCGCGGGGCTGCTGATCGGGCGCGTGCGCGGGGGGCGGGAACTGGCCACGGTGCTGGTGGCGGTCACCATCCTGGTGGCCGCCGAGCGCTTCGCCGCCGGGGGCCTGCTCGCCCCGGACACCGAGGTCCCCCGCGAACGGCTCGTGCTCCCGGCGATCTGGGTGATCCTCGACATGGTCTGCCTGGGACTGCTGTGGCTGCCGCGGGAGGGGAATCCGTTCGTGCGGGCGGGTGGGCGTGACCGGTGAGGCGCGAGCGGTGAGGCGTGAGCGGTGAGGCGTGACTGGTGAGGCGTGACCGGTGAGGCGTGAGCGGGGTGAAGCTCCGGTCGCCCATCCGACCAGATCCGGCGTGTCGC
>JAASSM010000211.1 GCA_021767885.1 bacterium
CAGCGGGGCCAGGCGCCGGAGCTCCGCGAGGATCTCGGGACGGCCGACGTCGCCCGCGTGCAGGATCCGGTCGCTGCCCGTCAGGGCGCGGACCGCCTCGGGGCGGAGCAGGGCATGGGTGTCGGAGATCAGGCCGAGACGGGTCATGCTGGCTCCCGTGGACAGGCGCGCGACGGGCGCGGGCCGCACCCACGGAGGAGCGACCGCCCGGCCGCCCGGCATCCGTCGCACGCCCGCTCCCGCCCGTGTGCTACAATCGCAGACGACGCAGCCCCGGAGGCCAGGCGCCGGGATCCGGGGCCGACGAATGCGTGCCCTGGACCCGGGAGTTCCGCCATGAACCCGATCACCCTGATCGCCACCGGTTGCCTCGCCGCCTTCCTGATGATCGCGCCAGCGGCCGTCGCTGGCAACGTCCCGTCCCGGACGCCTGGCGACGCGGCCGCCCTCGGCGCGACCGCACCGCAGGCGCCGGCGAAGCCGCCCCGGACCGTGGTGCCACCGCCCCCGGCCCCCCGGATCCTGCGCCAGGGCGGTGACACCATCGCCGACGCCATCGAGCTCCCCGACCTGAACTACACCACCACCGGCACCACCGCCGGCTACACCGACGACTACGACGAGGCCTGTCCCCACGACGGCAGCACCTCCCCCGACGTGGTCTACACCTTCGTCGTCTGGGGCGTGACCACGACCATCTCCATCGACATGTACCACTCGCAGTACGACACCAAGATCTACGTCTATGACGAGGATCTCACACTGGTGGCCTGCAACGACGACTACTACGACAATTACAGGTCCTTCATCGGGAACCTGGAGATCCAGGCCGGCGTGCGATACTACCTGGTGATCGACGGCTACGGCGGCGCCTCGGGGTACTACCAGGCCAACATCTGGGACCATGGCAGCGCCGACGTGGTCGAGTGCAGCTTCGATTCCGTCCTCGAGGACGAGCCGCCCCTGGTGGAGGACTACGTCGACGCTCACAACGGCGGCTGCAATTCGCTGGACGCTCTGGGCCACGCCCCGTTCCAGCACATCGCCAGCGAGTGGTTCTGCGGCCAGGCCGGCTGGTATCCCTGCGCGAACGCCTGCCGCGACACCGACTGGTTCACCCTGACCATCCCGCCGTCGGGCACGCTGGAGATCATCGGCGACGCGACGTGGGCCACGCTCATGTACGAGCTCGGTCCGCAGGACTGCGGACAGGTGGGGATCCTGCAGGAGGCCCAGATCGGGCCGTTCAGCGAGGGCAGCATGATCATCACCGGCGAGCCCGGAAGCACGGTCTGGTTCTGGGTGGGTGCGGCGGAGTTCACGCCGCCGGGCGGCGACCTGCCGCAGGAGTACACCTACCTGCTGCACATCCCCCAGGTGGTCGCCATCGAGGCCACGTCCTGGAGCGCGGTCAAGCACCTCTATCGCTAGCGATCGGCGTGGTCGTCCGCCTGGACGCGGCACCGGGGCCGTACCATACTGAGGACGGACCTGCACCCCGCACCGGCCACCTTGGCCAGGAGACGACATGCGCAAGACCGCCACCCTGATCACCGGCGCCAGTGGCGAGATCGGCCACGCGCTCATCGAGAGCCTCGCCCAGGGCCCCAATCCCATCCTGACCGTGGATCTCAAGCCGCTGGAGGGTGCGCATCGCGAACTCGTGGCCCAGGAGTTCACCGGCTCCATCCTCGAGCGCAACCTGCTCGAGCGCATCGTGGCCGAGTACGAGGTGGACACCATCTTCCACCTCGCCGCCCTGCTCTCCACCCGCAGCGAGTTCACGCCGGTCACCGCTCACCAGGTCAACGTGGAGGGCACCCTCAACCTGCTGGACTTCGCCCAGGCCCAGGGCGAATCGCATGGCCGCCCCGTGGTCTTCCTCTACCCCAGCTCCATCGCCGCCTATGGCCTGCCGGACCTGCAGACCAAGACGCGCGCCGGCGCCGTCAAGGAGCACGAGTGGAACGTGCCCACCACCATGTACGGGTGCAACAAGCTCTACTGCGAGCACCTCGGCCGGTACTACAGCTCCCATTACAAGCAGCTGGCGGCGGAGCGGCTCTCGGGCAAGGTGGACTTCCGGGCCATCCGCTTCCCGGGCCTGATCAGCGCGGTGACCGTCCCCTCGGGCGGCACCTCGGACTTCGCGCCCGAGATGATCCACGCCGCCGCCCGGGGCGAGCCGTACCGCTGCTTCGTGCGGCCCGACGCCCGCATCCCCTTCATGGTCATGGCCGATGCCGTGGACGCCCTGCTGGCCCTGGCCGGCGCCGACCGCGCCCGGCTCCGTCAGAGCGTCTACAACATCACGGCGTTCAACCCGTCGGCCGCGGAGATCCGCGACCTGGTGCGCGAGGGGTTCCCCGACGCGGACATCGACTTCGCGCCGGACGCCAAGCGGCAGGCCATCGTCGACACCTGGCCTGCCGACGTGGACGACACCGCCGCCCGCGAGGACTGGGGCCTGGCCCCGCGCTATGGCGCCGAGGCGGCGTTCCGCGACTTCCTGATCCCCGACATCCGGGAGCGCTACGCGGGCTGAACGTCCGCTGGCGGGCCGACGCCTCGGTCCGGGCCGCCGACCTCCGAGGGAGCCGTCATGTCCGCCCGGCCACCGACGCTGCTGCTGATCCATCACAGCCACACCGACGTCGGCTACACCGACCCCCAGTCGGTGATCACGCGCTGGCACGTGGACTACCTCCGGCGGGCCCTGGACCTGATCGACGCGGATCCCGACTTCGCCTGGCAGTGCGAGACCTTCTGGGCGGTGGAGCGCTTCTGGGACGCCGCGACCGCCGGCGATCGCCACCGCCTGGTGGCCGCCGCCCGCGCCGGACGCCTCGGGCTGTCGGCCAGCTGGGCCAACCTCGACGAGCTCGCCGACATGCCGCTGCTCGCCCACCTGACCGGCCGGGCGGCACGGTTCGCCAGCGCCCACGGCCTCGCGCTCCGCTCGGCCATGACCGCCGACATCAACGGCCACGGCTGGGGGCTGGCCACCGCGCTGCTGGACGCCGGCGTGCAGAACCTCTTCGCCTGCGTCCACACCCATCACGGGCGCTATCCGCTGACCCATCCCCAGCAGGGCTTCTGGTGGCAGGCCCCGGACGGCCGCCGCCTGCTCGTCTGGTCCGGCGAGCACTACCACCAGGGCAACGAGCTCGGCCTGGCGCCAGGCGCGGTCTCCAGCTACCTCACGAAGGACGACTGCGACGCGCACACCATCTTCCATGACCCCTGGACGGTGGCGGTGCGGCGGATCCCACGGTACCTGGACGCTCTACGCTCGCGCGGCCCGTTGCCCGATCCCGTCCCGCTGATGATCAGCGGCCTGCGGACGGACAACGGCCCGCCCTCGGCCGAGATCGCCGCCATGGCGCGCCGCTGGAACGCCGAGCACGGCGACGTCTGCCACGTGGAGCTGGGCACCCTCGACACCTTCTTCGACCGGATGCGCGCGAGCGGGGCGGTCGCCCGCCTGCCGGTCCATCGGGGCGACTGGCCCGACTGGTGGAGCGACGGCCTGGCCAGCGAGCCGGAGGCCACGCGGCTCTTCCGCCTGGCGCAACGGGAATGGCGCTGGCTGCGAGGCCTCGGCGCCCCGGCGGCGGAGCTGGACGCCATCGCCGGGGACCTCGCGCTGTACGCCGAGCATACCTTCGGTCACAGCGACAGCGTCACCGCCCCCGCCCACGAGCTGGTCCATCGCATCGCCGCCCGCAAGCGGGCCTATGCGGCGCTGGCCTGCGACCGGACCGCGGCGGCGCTGGACGCCGCCGACGGTGCGCTCGGCGGCGGGCCCCCGGCGCCGGGCCGCCCGCTTCGCTTCCGCGTGGTCGCCCCCACCGACCGCGGAGCCCGGGGCGTGGCCGCACTCGTGGTCGAGCACACCGAGTACCACGAGCGGGATCTCGATGGCCCGGTCCACGTCCGCACGGAGCGAGGCCAGGCCCTGGCCTGCCAGCGGCGCCCGGTCCCGCGGGGCATGGCCTTCGAGGTGGCCATCGACGTCCCGCCTGGCGCGCGGCGCCGGCTCGAGCTGGTGGCGGGGGATGCCGCCGCCATCCCGCCCGCCGCGGGCGAGGGCCCGCCCGCGCTCCGGTGGGAGACCGGGGCGGGCATCACCCAGCTGGCGGCGTCTGGCCGGCCGCTGCTCCGCACGGACGCGCCGTATCCCCCGTTCGCCCTGATCACCGAGCGCACACCGGTGGGGCCGGACGACGATCAGGCCGGCGTGCGCGGCGCCATGGGCCTGGACCGCAAGGGCCCCGGCGAGCACCGCGAGATGGCACGCTGCACCGGAGGCCGGGATCTCGCCCACGGGCCGGTGACCACGCGCCAGCTCCTGCACTACCATGCCACCGACACCGAGGCCGACCTCGAGCTGGTCCGTCATCATGGCGCCCCCGTCCTCGAGGCCGCGCTCCGCGTGCATCACCGCGGCTGCCGCGATCCGGAGAACCTCTACCTGCCGCTACCGTTCGCGTGGCCGGGGGCGGAGACGCTGTGGGCCTTCAAGGCCGGCGCCCGGGTCCGGCCCTGGCGCGACCAGATCCCCGGCACGGTCACCGACTGGACCTGCGTCCAGGAGGGGTTCGCCTGGTGCGGTCCCGATGGCGGCCTGGCGGTGGGGATGCTGGATGCGCCGCTGCTGTGGCTCGGCTCCCTGCAGAGCGGACGACGGCGTCTCATGGGCGACCCGGAGCTGCCGCCGGTGCCGCGGCACCTGTTCGCCTGGCTGGCCGGCAACTTCTGGGAGACCAACTTCCGCGCGGAGATCGGCGGCTGTCACGAATGGCGGTTCGTCGTCACCTGGGGCGCCGACCTCGCCGATCCGGCCAGGGCGCGCGATCG
>JAASSM010000212.1 GCA_021767885.1 bacterium
ACCATCACCTGGACCGACGTCTTCGCTGCCGACGGCCAGTGGCTCCGTCAGCTCCAGGTCACCGGGCCCTTCGATCCGGCCACCGACCAGTGGCGCTGGCTGGACGACACCTCCCTGCTCGTGCTGCGCAGCACCGACGGTGGCGAGGTCTCGCTGCGGTTGCTGCGCCTGGAGGCCGACGGCCCCTGAGGCCGCGGCGGCCGCGGCCCGCGGGAAGATCCTGCCGGGCCGGCAAGTTTTTCCTAAAGGGTTCCCGGATGTGGCCGATCCCTGACGGGCGGGTCAGGTGGCACTGCCTCGACAGCAGGCGACAGGAGCGGCCATGCTCAGGTTCCTCGCGACGACCAGCCTCGCCCTGATCCTCGCCCTCCCGGCGGCGGCCATCGATCTGCCGACCAACGCCACCGTGGAGATCATCGAGGGCATCACGCTGACGCAGACCACCGGCCTGGACTTCGGCGTCCTGGTGCTCAACAACGGCACCGTGACCATCTCCGCTGTGGACGGCGCCTACACCGACGCCGACAACCTCGTGGCCGACGACACGAACATCAGCCAGGGCGTCTTCAGCGTCACCAGCGTGGCGGGCGTCGACGTGACGGTGGACTGCACCGCCGGCGCGCCACCGGCCGGACTGCTCCTGGACAGCTTCACCGCCGACTGGGCCGATGTCGGCGCCGACGCGCCGGTGCCGCACCTGCGGACCATGGCCGCGGACACCGAGGTGCTCGAGATCGGCGCCAGCCTCACCGTCGACCGCACCGTGGCCACGCCCACCGGCGGCACGCCGGTGCAGCTCCCCTACACCGTCGCGGTGACGTTCCAGTAGTCTCCCGGGGCCTTGCACACCCCCGGGCGATGCCGACCCGCCAGGGTCGGGACACGCGAGACCGGACCCGGTCGGCCCCGCGCGGGCCGGCCGGGTTCCGGAACCCGCGGGCTCCATGACCGTGGATGCCGCCGTCGCCGATCGGTGGTATGGTGCTCCGCGAACCTCAACCTCGCGGAGGCGAATCATGAACTCCTCCACCGGCCTGCCGGAGAACGTCGCGGGCGCCCTCTGCTATGCCCTGGGCTGGGTGACCGGGCTGGTCTTCCTGCTCATCGAGCGACGGAGCGCCTTCGTGCGCTTCCATGCCATGCAGTCGCTGGTGACCTTCGGCGGCATCACCCTGGCGAGCATGGTCCTGACCGCCTTGCCCGGGGCCGGCCTGGTGATGCAGCAGTTCCTCGGGCTGCTGGCGCTGATCCTCTGGATCCTGCTGCTGGTCAAGGCCTGGCAGGGCGAACGCTACCGGCTGACCTGGGTGAGCGACGTGGCCGACCGGCTGCTCTCCCGCATGGGGCCGCTGCGGTGAGTCTCGACCCGCGCGCCGGCGCCCGGCCGGGCGACGACGGCCGCGCCCGCTGCGCGTGGTGCGTGGGCACGGAACTCGAGCGGCACTACCACGACACCGAGTGGGGCGTCCCGTCGCACGACGACCGGCATCTCTTCGAGAAGCTCCTGCTCGACGGCGCCCAGGCCGGCCTCTCCTGGCTGACCATCCTGCGCAAGCGCGAGGGCTACCGCCGCGCCTACGCCGGGTTCGACCCCGAGCGCATCGCCCGCTTCACCGACGCCGACCAGGCCCGGTTGCTGGCGGATCCCGGGATCGTGCGCAACCGGCTGAAGGTGGCCTCGGCGGTGCGCAACGCCCGGGCGTGGCTCGCCCTGGTGGAGCAGCGGGGCTCCTTCGCCGCGTACCTCTGGGACTGGGTGGACGGAGAACCGGTGCAGAACCGCTGGCGCACCATGGCGGAGGTCCCCACCTCCACGCCGCTCTCCGACCGCGTGAGCCGGGACCTGAAGCGCCGGGGATTCAACTTCGTGGGCACCACCATCGTCTACGCCTACCTGCAGGCCGTGGGCGTGGTGAACGATCACGTGGTGGATTGCTACCGTCACCGTCAGGTCCAGGCCTGAACCGGCCGCCGGTGGTGCCGGAAGCGCTCCGGCCAGCACCCGCCCCGACCCTGCGCCCACCACGGCGGCACGGCCCCGCCACGGAGGCGAGGTGCGAGGATCGCGCCTACGTTCGGAGAGTACCGCGTCCGTGACGCCGAACGGAAGGAGCACCCGCCGTGATCATCCCGCCCGCCCGACGCCATCGTCCCGACCCCGGCGGCCCATCCCCGCGACGCCTGGCGCCTCCGACGGCCCTGTTGATCACCGCGGCCACGGTCATGGCCCTGGCCAGCACGCTGGGCGGTTGTGCCGGCGTCCGCGGAACCGAGGCTCCCGCCCCGCAGACCAACGTCGGTCGGCAGGTGGTGGACCTGGTGCAGGACGCCACCGCGGTGCTGAGCGGCGTGGACAACCTCCCGTCGGCGCGGGACGCCGCACCGCGGCTCGCGCGCATCGACACCAGCCTGACGGAGGCCCTGCAGCAGGCGGACCGGCTGCCGCAGGCGGCGCAGCAGCACCTCGGCGAGGTCATCGACGGGGTCCTGCCGGCACTGGTGGATCAGATCGAACGCGTGCAGGAGATCGCCGGTGCGGCGGGAACGCTGCGGCCCACCGTGGACGCCATGCGGGACAAGCTCCAGGCCGCACGCCTGCAGGATGACGACGTCCCCGGCACGCCATACACCACGCCGCAGTGAGGTGCGCGCCTCGCGCCGTCAGCCGGCACGGCGCGCAGCCGGCAGGACCATGAGGGCGGAGACCGCCAGTCCAGGGAAGATGGCCTCCACCCCCAGCCACGGCTCGCCTCCACCGAGGACGAGCCACGCGGTGGACGTGGCGCCGGCGAGGGCCATGCCCGCCGCGGCCCGGCGGCCGGCCGCGGCATCGCGCCGCTGCCGGCCCAGGTGCGCCAGCAGCAACGGCAGCAGCAGCACCGGCGTGCCCACCGAGCCGAGCGTCTTCCAGATGGTCACCACGCTGCCCGACCACAGGGCCAGGGCCACCGCGAGCCCGGCGGTTCCCAGCAACGCCCAGCGGATCGGCCGCACGTTGGCCGCGTCCTCCGTACCCAGGAGCGCACCCGGCGGCCGGTGCCGCCGCCAGACCAGGTCGCGGCCCAGGGTGACCGCCGCCAGGAACGCATAGCTGTCGATGGTGGACATGATGGTGGCCAGCAGCCCCACCATGAAGAGGGCCTCCAGCACGCCGGGCAGGGTGACCGCTGCCAGGGCGGGGAACGCGGCCACGGGATCGGCCAGGTCCGGCACCGCGGCGCGGGCATAGAGGCCGGCGGTGGTGGTCAGCAGATCGAACACCACCCAGAAGACCAGGGAGACCAGGATGCCGCGCCGGGCGGTGCGCTCGTCCACCGCGGCGTAGCAGCGCTGGTAGAAGGCGGGTTCCACCAGCGTCGCCGCGGCGATGGCGTACCAGACGGCGATGGCCTGCCAGCCCAGGCCACCATCGGCGTCCAGGTGCGCGGCCGGCAGGCTGGCGCGCAGCCACGCCAGATCGCCATGCACGATCAGGCAGGCCGGCACCAGGATCAGGAAGCCCGCGAACATGAGCACGAACTGGACGCGGTCGGTGGCCACCACCGCGTGCAGCCCGCCCCGGAAGACGTAGCCCACCGACAGCGCCGTGCCCACCACCACCCCCAGCCACAGGGGCCAGCCCGTGGCCAGCTGCACCAGCACGCCGAGCATGAGCACGTAGGCCGCCGGCGCGGTCATGACGAAGAGGGTCCCCGCGCCGATCAGCGCGGCCGGCCGGCCCCAGGCGCGCTCGAGCTGGTCGCAGGGGCTGAGGACGGCCGTGCGGCGCGCACGCCGGGCGAGCACCAGCGCGAAGATCAGCGCGTAGAGGTAGTAGGGAACGCCGAACACGAGCCAGCTGGAGATGCCGTGAGACCAGCCGTACTCGCCCACCCCCAGGATGCCCCCGTACCAGGTGGTCACCAGGGAGGCCACGAAGCCGGGCAGCGTCAGGCGGCGGCCGGCCACCAGGAAGTCGGCCTCCCCCTCTCGCGGGCGGCGCAGCAGGCGCACCACCATCCCGAGCAGGAAGAGGCCGTAGACCGCCGCGAGCAGCATGTCACCGTGGGCCGGCGGAGCCAGGACCCTCGCGGTCCACCAGCACCAGCAGGGGACCGTCGCCGGCGTGGATGAGCAGGGGATCGTAGGCCACGCGGTTGCTGATGGCAGCCGGGGCGTCGGCCGTGCCCACGTCGCCACCGAGCAGCGGATAGTCCGCGCCCTCCACGGTGACGCCGTGGCTCTCGCCCGCCAGCGGCAGCAGGCTGAACCGCGTCCCCGGGTCGAGCGACCAGGAGACGGACTGTCCGGGCCCGAGCCGCACGCCATCGCTCTGCGCCCCGGCCAGCGCCAGGCGCAGGCGGTCGCTGTAGCGCTCGAGCAGCGCGGTGTTGTAGAGCGTGTGATCGAGGCGCCAGCCCACCGCCCCCACCAGGACGGCCTCCTCGAAGCCCTGATCGATGACGAACAGGAGGGCCTTCTCGCTGTCGGTGGTCTCCTGCTCGTCCACCCGCAGGAACCGCGGACCGTCACGACCGCCGAGCACCCGGCCGGCGAGGGCGTCGAAGTCGCCGATGACCACCTGCGGCGGCACGGGGAGCTGGTCGTAGGGATGGCCGGCGGCGTCGGTGCAGACGAAGAGGTCGGCGCCGTCGAGCCAGTACTCCAGGACGCCCGGTGCCGGTGGCGGGCCGTCGCAGAGGATCACCGCGCGACGGCCCCGCTTGGGGAAGATGGGACAGGCGGCACCGCCGGTCTCGTGGTCGTAGAAGGCCATGGGTCTCCCGCCGGATCGGCCGGCGCCCGCCCCACCGCCGGCGGGAGGCGGTGGAGCGGGCGGACGGATCGCGCTAGAACTCGTAGCTCACGCCGGCCAGCA
>JAASSM010000213.1 GCA_021767885.1 bacterium
CCCAGCCTGACACGGAAGATCTCCGGTCCGCCGCCGGGTCCCTGACCCCAGCCGGCGACCCAGCCCTCGTCGGTGATGGAGAACGCCTTCGCCAGGTCCACGGACGTGCCCAGGTGGTCGCTGACCACCGCGCCGAGGTCGAAGCCGGCGCCGTCCTGCCAGACCACCGCACCGAAGCTGCCGTCCCAGCCCCAGCCGGCGATCTGGCCGAGGTCGTTGACCGCCTCGGCGTCGGCGCTGGTGAAGCCGGCGGGCAGGGGTAGCAGCGCGTATTGCTCGCCGTCGAAGACGAAGGCCTCGTCCACGGAGAAGTCGCCGGTCTCGGCGTCGCCCACGATCCAGCCCTGGTCGTTGAGGTCCAGGGGGTTGGCCAGGTCCCAGGGGGCGGGCGGCAGGGGGGAGACGGTGTCGTCGGGTGCGATGAGGTAGAGGGCGTTGCCGCTGTCCTCGAAGGCGCGCACCACCATCTCGCCGGCCTCGTTCAGGGCCATGGGTTCGCCGTCGGGCACGGAGCCGAGCAGGACCTCCAGGCCGTCGTCGCCCAGGCGGAAGGGCCAGGCGGTGACGCTGCCGCCCTGCTCGATGAAGACGCGGCCGACGAGGGTGCCGGCGTCGTTGATGTCGCTGCCGCGCGCGCCGGTGGCCCCGTCGGGCAGACCGCCGAGGACGAACAGCCCGCCACCCGGATCCCAGGTGAAGGCGTCGGTGGGGGCGGAGTCGGAGTTCGTCATCCAGCCCGCCACCGTGCCCTGCTGGTTGATGCCGCCGACGGCGTTCTGGTGGGCGGGGATGGCGCCCCACTGGTCGCCGACCCGGTAGTAGGCCCGGGTGGTCCAGATCTCGGTGGCGGCGGTGATGGCGACCTGGCCGGCGTCGTTGATCAGCACCTCGGAGACCGACTGCACCGCGTCCGGCCAGCCCAGCCACGCGAACTCCTCCACCGCGGGCGGGGTCTGGGCGGCGGCGGGCGCCGGCGCCCCGGTGAATGCGAGGACGGCGAGGATGGCCACGATGGCGAGCAGAAGGCCGACGGCGAGCAGCACGGAGCTGAGGCGATCGCCAGGCGAGCGGGGACGACGAAGCATGACGGGCTCCTGGGGCGAGAGGGCGAGTTCACGTCCCGTGGGCCCGGATCACCGGTCGCGGCCGGAGTCCGGTCCCGGTGCCGGTGCCGCAAAACAAGATCAATAGGGTAGTAATTGTATCACCTGGAACGGGGTCGTCGCAAGGGGAGCAATCCCGGTCGTGGCCGGGGGGTGGCGGGGTCGGCCGAGCGCCAGTGAGCGGCGATGGCCGGTGCTCGTGGTGTCGTTCGCGTGACGAACGGATCCTGGAGGCTCATTGTTTCCAGGCTTTTCCGACGATGTGTGCCCCCGGGGGTGCGTCTTGACCAGAGAGGATCCTGATCCGCCCTGGTGGGGATCACCAGGATCACGGTGCCCGGGGGCGGTGCCGGCGGCACCGGCGGCGCCGGCGGCGACGGCCGCCGAGGTCGTCGCCAGGAGCTCGCTCACCGACACCACCCGGTAACCCCGATCCCGCAGCACCGGCAGCACCCGCCGCAGCACCGGCAGGATGGCCCGGCGCGAGGGGCCGCCCTCGTGAACGATCACGATGCTCCCCGGCTGCACCTTCCGCAGGACGAACCAGGAGGTGAGCCGCGCGTTGCGGTGCTTGGTGTCGTGGGGGTAGACGGAGCCGAGGACGCAGCGGTAGCCGCGCCGCTCGAGCACCCGCAGCTGCGGCCCGCGGATCCACGACGACGGTGGCCGGAACACCTTGTCCGGCCCCTCGAGCTCCAGGATCCGCTCGGTCTGCGCCAGCTCCTGCTCGAACCGGTCCACGCCGAAGAAGACGGTGGGCCGGTCCTTCATCATGTGGTTGCCGATCTCGTGGCCGGCCTCGCGGATGCGCTCCACCTGGTCGGGCCGCTCGCGCGCCGCGCTGCCGATGAGGAAGAAGGTGGCGTGCGCCTGGTGCTCGGCGAGGAGGCCGAGGATGTCGTCGGTGAAGGCGCTGGGGCCGTCGTCGATGGTCAGCGCGATGAGCTTCTCGTGGGTGTCCACGCGGTAGAGGATGTCGGGATTCATGGCTGCGGCGATCCTCGTGGCGAAGGGTGGTTGCCAGAGCGTGACGTAGGCGGCGAGCAGGAGCAGCGCGGCGGTGGTGGCCAGCCAGAGGGGGCGGGGGTGGCGCAGGCGGCGAGCGGCGCGGATGGGTGCGCGGCGGGGTGCGCGGCGGGTGGCGCGGCTGGTGGCGCGGAGTGTCGCGCGGAATGTCGCGCGGAGGCTGGCGGCGAGCCTGGTGCGGAGCGGCGCAGGGCGGCTGTTCGGGGGGCGGTCGCGGCTCATGCGCCCAATGACGGTGGGATGGAGAGGATCGGCCAGGGGGCTCCCGCCGCGGTCGGCGTCATCGGGTCCGCCCTCGCGCGGATGATCGGCGGATGGGCACCGTTCTGGCGGGAGCCCGGCGTGGCGCGGGGGTGATGGCGCGCGATGGCCGGGAAAGACCGCGGCGGGCCCCAGGTGAGATGGCGGCGGCATGTGCTCACGCTCGTGCTTCCCCGCAAGGCGAATTGATGGAAGGTGTCGCTGAGGTCCACCAGCGGTGGACCTCAGCGGATCTTCGGGTCAAAAATCATCCGGCCGGGTGGATTGGTTTTTCCTGATCCGCACTTCTGATGTCTTCTCGTCTTCTGTCGGTTTCGGCAGGCGTCCGCGAGCGGCTTGCGAGTGGCGTGGATCCATCCGTCCAGGTCTGGCGTGGTTCCTCGATGGCGGGGAACGCTCGGTCCCTCCGCCGCCATGCGCGCATCGGACCGGACCCGGAAACGATGCCTTTGCAGGCCGACCAGCGACTCCGCCCCGCGGCCGGCCTCTCCTCTCGCGTCGCGAGACACCGTTCAGGTTCCGCTGGATGGAATGCATGGCCGTTACCCTGACGGCCACGCGGAGGACGCATCGAGGTGAGGCAAGGGAGAGACTTCCGCGTCGGTTATCCATATCTGACCGATGATCGGGGAGGTCCTTGCCATGCTGAGATCCTTCATGTCCAGCCCGCGCGATGCCCGGGCGACCCTCATCGTGATCCTGGCCCTGGTCCTGATTCTCGTGGGCTCTGACGGTGCGGCTGCCAGCGCCCTGAGTGCCAGGACGAACTCCGAGCAGGCCGGGCGCACGGCTGCCGCGATCGACACCATGGCGTTCCGTTCGCGGCCCGCCGCCCGGGATGCTACGGCCTTGCGTGCGACGCTGACGCGCGATCATGCGAGCCGGGCCGAACGCACGCTGATCGTGGTCCGTCCCGACGGATCGGGCGATCACGCCACCATCCAGGCCGCCATCGATGCCGCCGAATCCGGCGTGGTGATCGAGCTCGCCGACGGCGTGTTCTCCGGTGATGGCAACCGCTCGCTCGTGGTCGAGGATAAGGCTCTGGCCATCGTCTCCCAGTCGGGAGATCCGACGGCCTGCATCATCGATCCCGAGGGGTGGGGGGCCGGGGTGGAGTTCGGTCACAACACCCATGGTTCGGTCCTCGAGGGCGTCACCATTCGCGATGCCATGGGCGATCGGGGTGCCGCCATCCGTGTCTTCTCGAGCGACGTGATCGTGCGCGAGTGCATCTTCCGCGACTGCTACTCCACCGATCGCGGCGGCGCGCTGGCCATCGAGGAGTCCAGCGCGGTGATCGAGGACTGCCTGTTCATCGACAACGTGGCCCAGACCCGCGGGGGAGCGGCATTCGTCCTGAATTCCTCGGCCACCTTCGACTCATGCACCATGGTCGGCAACGCCGCTGCCGAGTTCGCCGGCGGGATCTGGAGCAACCTCTCCACGGTCGAGGTGGTCCAGACGGTGATCGCGTTCGGCGCGAGCGGCGCCGCGGTGCACTGGAACGCGGGCGAGATCCCCGTGATCTCCTGCTCCGATCTCTACGGCAACGCGGGTGGCGACTGGACCGCGCCCATCGACGTGCAGCTCGGCCTGCAGGGAAACATCGAGGCCGATCCCATCTTCTGCGACGTCGAGGACCGCGACCTCACCCTGCGCTCGAATTCCCCGTGTGCGCCCGAGTCGAGTGCCTGTGGGGGCATGGGGGCCGAGCCGGTCGGTTGCCTGGCCGACCCGCTCCTCCTGCTGATGCCGCAGAACTCCGACCCCATCGCCTGTGGAGACGAGGTCCACCTCGCCGCGCACTGGGTACCCAACGGCATCTCCCCGGGGGTGCGCGGCTACAGCGTCCGGGTCACCGCGAGCGAGGAACTGGACTTCGGAGCGGCCGACGTCACCGTTGCCGTGGTTCCGGACGGTGTGGATGCCCTGCATCAGATCGTCGAGCACGGGCCGGGAGACGTGACCGTCGACTACACGATCCTGGGCACGGAGACGGATGGGATCACCGCCGAGGCGGACCTCTTCACCATCACGGTCCAGGGGGTGGGAGATGGAGATGGTGGCGTGGTCCTGGCAGAGAGCGACTTCCGCGATCTGGAGAACCAGTCGGTCATGGTCTCCATCGGCCCGGCGGCGAGTATTCCCGTCGAGTGCGGCCCACCAGGGCCGGTGACCGCTGCACTGGCGACCCCCCGACATCAGGGGATCGACCTCTCCTGGCAGGATCCGGAGAGTCTCTTCTTCAGCGCCGTCGAGGTCTTCCGTGGCCGCTGGGATGCGGCCGACGGCAGCTCGGCCTATCCGCTCTACGGCCGCCTCGAGGGATCCTCGGTTCCGGACCGACCGGCCTCGCGGGCCGAGGCCCTCGCCGATGCGCGCTGGACCCTCGTGGGCACCGTGGATGCCGGCGCCATGGCGTACCAGGACACCGTGGCGCAGCGCGGG
>JAASSM010000214.1 GCA_021767885.1 bacterium
CGCCTCGGTCACGCGCTCGCGGCCGTGGCGGTCCGCCTCCGGGTGCAGGGCCTCGGCCCAGGCGCGGCCGAGGATCTCGGCGAGGACGCCGAGGAGGGTGAGGTCGTCCTGGCTGAAGGGGCCGCCGCCCAGGCGCCGGGTCACCAGCAGGCGACCCGGCCCCGGAGCGTCCGCATCCCCGGGGGCGGCCAGCGGCAGCGGGGCGAGCATGGTGTCGCCCGCGTGGCCGGTCTCGCCCAGGATGCCGGGCAGCAGGTCGGCGCCGCGGACCAGGCGCGCATCGGCGCCGGCGCCGGGCAGCGCGACCGTCGCTGCCGCCACGCGCGTGCCCGCCACCGCGGGATCCAGACCGAGCGCGGCGGTCACCACCTGGGCGGTGGCCGGCGCGTCGTCCGGCAGCAGGATGGCCACGCCGCGGGCGCTGGCCAGCTCGGCCACCAGACGCAGCGTGTGCCCGGCGAGCTGGCGCTGCAGGGCCTCCTCGCCGCCGCGGCGGGTCACCACGGTGGGGCCGTCGTGGAGGGCCTGCGCCTTGGGCAGCAGCACCCCGAAGGTGGCGCCGCGCCCCGGCCGGCTGTGGACGTCCAGGTGCCCGCCGTGCAGGGCGACGATCTCCTTGACGATGCTCAGGCCCAGGCCCACGCCCTCGGCGCCGGAGGTGGCCCGGGCCCGGTAGAAGCTCTGGAAGATGGCGCGCATCTCCTGCGGCGGGATCCCCGGCCCGCTGTCGCTGACCTCCACGCGCAGCATGGCGGCGTCCTCGCGCGCGCTGATCACCACCTGCCCGCCCGCCGGCGTGAACTTCAGGGCGTTGCCCAGGAGGTTGAGCAGCACCTGGCGCACGAGGTCGGCGTCGCCGGCCAGCGGCGGCAGCGACCCGGGTACGCGGGAGACCAGCCGCAGGTCGCGCGCGGCGGCCTGGGGCGCGAGGGTCTGCAGGGCGCCGGAGACGAGGTCGGCGACGGCCAGCGGCCGCGTGGCCCCCAGGGCCGGCCCCCGTCCCCGCCGCGAGGAATCCAGCAGGCGGTCCACCAGCCGCAGGAGGCGGTCGGCCTCGCCCCGGATCACCCGCAGGAACTCGCCGGTGTGCTGGAAGCCGGGATCGTCCACCTGCTGCTCGAGGACCTCGGCGTAGGCGGTGATGGAGGTCAGGGGCGTCTTCAGCTCGTGGGCGGTGACCGCGGCCAGGCGGGCCCGCAGGTCGCCCAGGCGCGAGAGGGTCCCGCACTCGTCGCGCAGCGTGGCCGCCTCGGCCCCGAGATCGGCCAGGCGTCGCTGCTGGCCCAGCAGGGGCGCCAGGAACGTGGTGATCGCCAGGAGGTCGGACACCAGGGGATCGTCGCCCGGGTCGGCCGGGACCGGCCGGTCCAGGCCCAGGACCACGGCCACCCCGTAGCTGCGCCCACCGGGGACCCCCTGGGCCAGCCAGCCGGCCACCGGACCCACGGCCGCCGGGTCGAGACCCAGACCGGCCGGCAGATGCTCGGCCGCACCACCGAGGAGCCCGCCGCCGGCGGTCAGCAGCTGCCAGAAGGCCGGCAGGCCGTCGCCGTCGGCGGTGGTCGTGGGCCGGCGACCCCGGCACCACAGCGCCCCGCGGCCGCGGACGTCCGGCCCGTGGGCCGGAGCGAGGTCCTGCCGTGGCAACACCGGGGCCCAGCGGACGGACGGCTGGCCGTGCCAGACGGCGGCGGCCTCCTCGCACACGACGCGCCAGGCCGCCGGGTCGTCCCAGCGGCCCTCGAGGCGGACGCCGGCCGTGGTGATCAGCCGCCCCACCGGGCCGGCAGCAGACGGGGTGCTCGGCAACGCGTTCATGAGCCTCCGGGCGTCAGGTCTCGGTGTCGTGGGCGAGGTCGAGGTCGAGGTGCTCGGCGACGCCGTCGGGTCCGCGCCGCTCCTGGACCACCACCGAGCCGGCCTGGCGCTTGCCATGCCGCTTGAGCTCGGCGAGGGCGTCGCTCATCTCGGCGCCGTGGGCGTACCGGTCCCGGACGCCGACGATCAGCGCCACCGTCAGGGTGATCAGGGGGGCCTCCACCACCTCGCCGGTCCGGGTGCGGGTCGCGAGGTAGCCCCGGGCGAGGTCGTCGGCGTCGTGCAGGTCGGCCACCGCCGTGTCGAACCGCTGGATCACGTCCCGGGCCAGGGCCTCGGCGTGCTCCTTGCCGGCGACGAGGACGAAATCGTCCCCGCCGACGTGGCCGACGAAATCCTCGGGCGCACCCACCGTGGCGATGGCCTCGCAGAGCACGTGGGCCAGGAGGCTGATGGCCTGGTCGCCGCGGCTGTAGCCGTAGTGGTCGTTGAAGCTCTTGAAGCGGTCGATGTCCAGGTACATGACCGCGAAGTCGTGGCCCCCGGCCAGACGGTCCTGCAGCTCGCGCTCGATGGCCAGGTTGCCCGGCAGGCCGGTCAGGGGGTTGGCCTCGCGCTGGGCGCGGACGGTGTCCAGCATGTTGGCCACGCGGGCGAGCAGCTCCTCGTGATCGAAGGGCTTGGCCACGTAGTCGTTGGCACCGCCCTTGAGGCCGCGGACACGGGTGGGCCCCTCGTCCCGGGCGGTGAGCATGATCACCGGCAGCCGCCGGGTCTCGCGGTCCTGCCGGAGCTGCTCGAGCACCGCGAAACCATCCAGGTGCGGCATCATCACGTCCAGCAGCAGCAGATCCGGCCGCTCGGCGTGGGCGGCCGCCAGGGCCTGCCGGCCGTCGGCGACACAGACGGTGCGATACCCGGCCTGATCGAGCAGGAACTGCAGGATCCGGCGGATATGCGGCTCATCGTCCGCGATGAGGATTTTTGCCGGATCGACCATGGCCCCGCCCTCGTCCCGGTTGCAGAATGGCATGCAGGGACCGCGCCCGGCGGTCCTTGGCCCATTGGAGCAAGGGACGTGCCGTCATGAGGCAGTCTGAGCCGTCCGCAGGAAAGTCGGGGTACGGCTCAGCGCCAGCCCGAGAGGGGGGCGCGGGCGAAGCTGTCGAGGTCCAGCCCGTCGCGGCGCCCATGCCGCAGGTGTTCCCAGCCGGCGTACGCGATCATGGCCGCGTTGTCGGTGCAGTAGACCCGCTGCGGGGGCGTGAAGTGGAGCCCGCGGCGCGCGGCCTCCGTGGCCACGGCGGCGCGCAGGGCCCCGTTGGCCGCCACGCCGCCCGCGAGATAGACCGCCGGGGTGCCCGCCTGCGCGGCCGCCTGGATCAGCCGCCGGGTCAGCACCTCCACAATGGCATCCTGGACGCCGCGGCAGAGGTCGGCCACGTCCTGGTCCCGCAGGGGGCGCGGCAGGGCCTCGGCGGCCAGGCGGACGGCGGTCTTCAGGCCGCTGAAGCTGAACACCAGGCGGGGATCACGCAGCAGGGGGCGCGGGAGCCGGTGGCGATCGGGATCCCCGTCGCGGGCCAGGCGCTCGATGGGCGGGCCGCCCGGGTAGGGCAGGCCCAGCAGCTTGGCGCACTTGTCGAAGGCCTCGCCGGCGGCATCATCCAGGGTGCCGCCCAGGCGCTCGTAGCGGCCCACCTCGCGGGCGAGGATCAGCTCGGTATGGCCGCCGGAGACCACGAGGAAGACCGCCGGCAGCACGAGGTCGGCCGTGATGGCGTTGGCCAGCAGGTGGCCCTCGATGTGATGGACGCCCACCAGGGGCACGTCGACCGCCCGGGCCAGGGCCTTGGCGGTGCTCAGGCCCACGAGCAGCGCGCCGATCAGGCCCGGCCCGCGGGTCACCGCCACCCCGTCCAGGTCGCGCGGCCGCAGGTCCTGCTGCCGGAGCAGGTGCTCGAGCAGGGGCAGCAGGTTGACCAGGTGGGCGCGGCTGGCCAGCTCGGGGACCACGCCGCCGAAGGGGCCGTGCAGGTCCACCTGGCTGGAGAGCAGGTTGGCGGCCACGCCGCGGTCGCTGTCCCAGAGGGCCACGGAGGTGTCGTCGCAGCTGGTCTCGATGCCGAGGATCTTCATGGCGCCAAACGCTGGCAGAGAAGGGCCCGATGCGCAAGCTCCACGCGACGGGTCGACGGCCGGCACCCCGCGGCCTATGTTTGCGGCAGGCGGCCGGACCCCGCGACCCGGCCGATCGCCACCGCAGGAGCACCAGGCCATGAGCAGCGAACCGGACGCCGGCGACGGGGTGATCCCCGCCAGCACCGACGCCATCCTCGAGAGCATCTCCGACGGCGTCTTCACCGTGGACGCCGACTGGCGCATCACGTCCTTCAACCGCGCGGCCGAGGCCATCACCGGCGTGCCGCGGGCGGAGGCCATCGGCCGCCGCTGCTTCGAGGTCTTCCGCTCGAGCATGTGCGAGGCCGCCTGCGCCCTGCGCGAGACCCTGCGGACCGGCCAGCCCATCATCGGCCGCTCCGGATACATCGTGGACGCCGCGGGCCGGCGCATCCCCGTCAGCCTGTCCACCGCCGTGCTCCGCGGACCGGACGGCGCGGTGACCGGCGGCGCGGAGACCTTCCGCGACCTCGGCGAGGTGGAGACCCTGCGCCAGGAGCTGGCGGGCCGGCATCAGGTGGGCGAACTGACCAGCCTGAGCGCGGCCATGCAGCGGGTGTTCGCCGTGCTGCCGGCCATCGCCGAGAGCGAGAGCACGGTGCTCGTCTGCGGCGAGACGGGCACGGGCAAGGAGCTGCTCGCCCGCACCATCCACGCCCTGAGCCGCCGCAAGGACGGGCCGTTCGTGGCGGTCAACTGCGGTGCGTTGCCGGACACGCTGCTGGAGTCCGAGCTGTTCGGCTACCGCGCCGGCGCCTTCACCGGCGCGGATGCCGACCGTCCCGGCCGCTTCGCCGCCGCG
>JAASSM010000215.1 GCA_021767885.1 bacterium
AACAGCAGCAGCAAGAGAACGATCAGGTTCATCACTCACGCGCGCGGGCGGGCGCCGGCGGCCGGCGCCCGCCCGTCCGGTTGCAGGATCAGCGCACCAGCAGGAGCTTGCGGGTCAGCGTCTGGCCGGCGTGCTCGAGCTGGTAGAAGTAGACCCCGTCCGCCACGCTGCGGCCGCGGTCGTCCCGGCCGCGCCAGATGGCGACGGCCTCGCCCGCCTCCGCCGGGCCATCGATCAGCGTGCGGACACGGCGTCCCCGCACGTCGAAGATGCGCAGACGGACGGTGCCGCTGCGCGGCACGGCGAAGGCGACGCTGGTCTCGCCGCGCATGGGATTGGGGCTGGCCGCGCCCAGGCGCAGCGCCGTGGTGGTGAGCGTGCGAGCGGTGCCGGCGGTCACGATGGCGCCGTGGGGCAGCAGCGCCTCGAGCATCACGTCCCCGGCGGCCGGCGCGTCGACCACCGCCTCGCGGGCGCTGGCGGCCAGCGGCCGGGCGGTGAGCACGCGGCGCGCCGCATCGGCGGTGACCAGACGCCAGCCCTGGATGGGGCGGGCATCCTCGCACTGCCAGGAGACCCGGATGCGATCGCCCGCCGGTTCGCGGACCAGCCCCGTCACCGCCAGGGGCACGCGATGCGGCGGGGCCGTGGTGATCCGCACCGCCTGGCCCGGGCCGAATTCCAGCACGCCGGGGGCGCGCTGGCCGTCGTAGGTCAGCTGCAGGCCGTCGGCCTCGTCCGGCGACTCGATACCCACCGAGGCGTACATGCGCAGGTAGTCATTGTCCACCACCTCGCGGTAATAGAAGAGGATCTCGCCGTCGCCGGTGGGCGTGCCATGGACGGCGGGGTCGCGCAGCACCGCCTGGAAGGTCTTCAGGTCGGTGACGCCGGGTCCGGACTCGTCCTCGGCCACCACGGTCTTGTAGTGCCGCATGCGGCTCCACTGGACGATGAACTCGCCGGCATCGATGTCGTGGTACCAGTAGACGCCGTCGGCATCGAGGCCCACCGGATCGCTCTCGGGGTCGGGCATGGGCTCGGTGGTCAGGTTGTCCCAGAAGGGAGCCACCACCGCGCCGTTGCCGTGCACCGATGGCAGCGGCCAGTTGTAGAAGTTGTAGCTGTCGTCGGCGTCGTGGAAGCTGAGCCAGCCGTTGTCGCTGACGCGGACGCGGTCGAAGTCCTCGCCGTAGAAGCGGAACGTGAACGGCAGGTCCACGGTGACGTCGGTGTCGTAGTTGCCCCCGTCGAGGTCGAGCCAGGTGCCCGGCCCGCCGAAGGCCGTGCTGATCTCCGTCCAGCGGTAGACGGGGCGCTGGTCGGGGTAGAGATAGTCGGCGCTGTCGTAGGCGTAATAGCCGTGCGCGTCGGGCCCGAGGGGCTCGCCGGGCAGGCCCGAGCCCACGGGCACGGACAGGCTGCGCTCCTGCACGGGGCCCTCGGTGCAGGTGGCGGTGATCTGCAGGGCGAGGGAACGTCCGGCGGCCACCGCCGCGGCCAGGTCCAGCGACACCGGTCCGCACTCCACGCTGCCGCCGGCGGCGATGGGGCCGAAGCTCAGCGAGGGCGTATCCAGGGTGGCGCCGTCCAGCGGCACGAGCGTGAGGTCCAGCTCGCCGCCGGCCGTGTCCTGCGACCCCTGGTTGCTCACGGTGAGGGTCAGCTCGGTGGTGGTGCCGGGTTCCACCCAGGCGGCACCGTCGGCGGTGGCGGCGGTCACCTGCAGGTCCGGCGCCACGACCACGAGCCGGAACCCCGACTCGTCCCAGCTGCCGGCGGTCTCCACCACCATCACGCCCTCGATCAGCGCGCCGTCCTCGGCGGTGGCATCCACCCGGAACTGCAGCGGCTGGGCGGGCGTGCCGTCGGCGCCGGCCGGGAGGGCGGGCACGCTGGCCGTCCCCGTCACGCCCTGCACCGGCCCGCCGACGGACATCATCAGCGTGCCCGCGGTGGCGTCCTCGGTGCCGTGGTTGTGCAGCGTCGGCATCAGCGAGATCGTCTCGCCGGGGCCGGGCAGGCCGTCGCCGTTGCCGTCGTCGCTGGCGCCGAGGTCGGCCAGGCCCACGAAGACGTCGGCCGCCGCGCCGTTGAAGGTGCCCTCGAACGGCAGGCGGTCCGGGTGGGTGACGGTGACGTGCACCGGACCCTCGGCCACCGGCGTCTCCAGCACCAGACCGGCCCGCCCCTCCGCGTTGGTGATGGCGCGACCGAGGAGCTGTCCGGCCTGCGTCACGCCGATGCGCGCGCCGGGCAGGTCGCCGGCCTGGTCGTCCACGGCCACCACGAGATACGTGGTGCCGACGTCGAGGTCGCCATCGGGGAAGTTCACCGTCAGCGGCGTCGGCGTGGCGCGGAAGAAGTTCAGCTCCGGGTCGCCGAGCAGGTTGTAGATGTGGAAGTAGAACTCCACCGATTCCTCGTCGCCCTGGTCGTCGAGATGACCGGGATAGTACTCGAGGAAGCGCAGCTTGCCGGCATTGAGCAGGCCGCCCAGGGTGGTGATGGCCGGGTCGGTGATGCGCTCGGCCGTGCTGATGGCCATGGCGTCGTTGTAGCGGGTGTGCGACCAGTGCTCGCCGTTGCCGATGAAGGCGACGGCGCCCTTGAACTGGGCCGGCTCGCTACCGCCGACCCGGGTGAAGACCTCGCCGAAACAGGGCTCGGAGTCGGAGAAATCGCCGTTGAGGCACACGAAGCTCATGACCACGGGAGTCATGGCGCCGTTGGCCAGGCTGGGGATGTCGCTGACGGTGTAGTGGGGCGGCTCCCAGCCGGCGGCACCGTAGGCCCAGCCGCGGTAGACCACCAGGGAGGTGCCGGCGTCCAGGGCGTCCTTGATCACGCGGGGGCCCTCGTTCTGGCGGACGCCGAAGCCGAGCTGGTTCTGCAGGGGCGAGACGATGTAGTTGCCGTCGCTGTAGCCCCAGTTCTGCGGGTCGGAGAAGTCATCGGGATGGACCGGGTCCACCGGATCGAACCCCAGGCTCGCCAGCTGCTCGCCGAAGAACCGCACCGTGTGCATGGGCGTGGTGGACGCGTACTGCCCGGCCACCATGACGCCGCGGGTGAACCAGTCCGGCTGGTCCAGGTGCGGAGATCGCTCGTAGTGGACGGTCTTGGCCACCAGCGCCTGGCACTCGGTGAGATTGGCCACCGAGAAGCGGCCGAGCATGACGTCGGGCAGCCAGTCGTCACCGTCGAGCAGGGCGTAGGGCAGGTCGGTGACGTTGCCGGAGAAGCTCCAGGACGGCACCGTGTCCACGTCGCCCACCAGCAGGACGTGCTCCGGCGGCAGGTCCCAGGTCTGGTACGCCTCGCGCAGCCAGGCCTGGATGCCGGCGTTGGCCGTGCCCGTCTCGTCCGTGGTCACCACCCGCACCGGCCAGCCCTTGCGGAGTTTCCAGTCGGCCAGCGGCTGGATCGCGCCGGCGTACTGGGGGGTCGTGATGATCACGTAGCTGCCGCCGGTGGCGGGGATCAGCGACTTGGCGGCGTCCACCGGGCGGCCGGGCAGTCCCGCGTGCAGCGCGGAGGAGGCCAGCCGCTGCGGCTGCGCGCCATCCCAGTGCCCGTCATGGCGAACGGCGATCTCCAGGCTTCCCGGGCCGGGATCGTGGACGGTGACCACGGCCACGGGCAGGCCGCGCAGTCGCGGCAGGGGCGCCAGCACCGTCGCCGACCCGGCCTGGCCGCTGACCACCGCGGCGCTCGCGGACCGGGCATCCGGTGGCAGGGCCACCACCGCTCCACGCGTGGCGGGAAGCCCGGCTGCCGGGGGCAGGGCGGGCAGGGTGACCAGGGTCTCGCCGGGGCGGACGTCGTGGACGGGCTGGGGCAGGGGCTGGGCGGCGGTGGCCGTCCCGGCCGCCACGAGGGCGGCCAGGACGAGCGCCACGGGCGCGAGGCCCGGCAGGCGGACTGGCATCATCGGATCAGACTCATCCTCTTGGTGGTGGCCTCGCCGCGGGTCTGCAAGCGGTAGAGGTAGACGCCGCTCGGCAGCGCCCGCCCGGCCTGGTCGCGACCGTTCCAGCGGATCTCGTGACGGGTCCCGGCGGCCAGTCCGGTGCGCGTGATGGTGCGCAGGGTGCGGCCGGCCAGGTCGTGGATTCGAATCACGGCGTCCCCGGGCTCGTCAAGCTCGAAGAAGATCGTGGTCTGGGGATTGAACGGGTTGGGGGCGTTGCCCAGGAGCGTGATCGCGCCGGGGAGGTCGCCCACCGCGGTGCCGCAGCCAGGCACCAGGGCGCCCACGAAGCTCTCCCCGCAGGGGGCACCGTCGGGGTGGTTGCCCGCGGCGCAGGGGCTGCTGGCCTCCACGGCGTAGTTGCCCGCGGCCGGGTCGCAGTAGAGCGGATCCTCGGAGAAGTTGCAGCCGCCGTCGGTGCCGCAGATCTGGTCCCCGCCGGCATTGTTCCAGAGGTTGCTGCCGGTGACGGTGGGGCCGGCGCCGAAGAGGCAGGCGATGCCGGCGCCGGCCGTGGAATCGGTGATCAGGGTGTTGATCACCTCGACCGGCGCGCCGAACTGGGCAAGGATGCCGCCACCGATGCCATCGGCGGAGCAGCCGTTGCCCACCAGGGTGCAGTTCTCCACCGTGGGGGCGGGGCTGAACTGGGCGTCGATGGCGCCACCGTCGGAGCCGTTGGAGGCCGCCTGGTTGTTCACCAGCAGCAGGTTGCGCAGCAGCGGGGCGGAGGACTGGCAGCTGATGCCGCCGCCGTAGTTGAAGCTGGCCGCGGTGGCGTTGTCCCTCAGCTCGCTGTCCTGGACGGTGCCGGTGGCGCCGGAGAG
>JAASSM010000216.1 GCA_021767885.1 bacterium
ACCCCGGGACACTCTCGCCCCATCTAAGCCCATCTATGCCAATAGGTTGCGCACTGGCGGGCCAGGCCGAGACCCAGGGCCGTCCACGCCCCTGAGCGCCCGTTGGCGCCCCGATCGCCGCGCCACCACCCCGCACCCGAGCGCCCGCCCCCCCCCAACCCCCGAAAACAACCCTCACTTTCCTCCCCGCCCCGATCTTGTTATCCTGTTCCGCTTGGGGATTTCGCGGCCGCCGGCAGGATCGGGCGGGCGCGATTCAGGATCTCGCCACCACCAGAGATCACCAGCGACCACCACGGAGCACCAGAAAGCACCCATGGACGACTGGATCCGCATCCGCGGCGCGCGGCAGCACAACCTCAAGGACATCGACGTGGACATCCCGCGGGGGGTGCTCACCGGGGTGTCCGGCCTGTCGGGCAGCGGGAAGTCCTCGCTGGTGTTCGACACGCTCTACGCCGAGGGCCAGCGCTGTTACGTGGAGTCGCTGTCCACCTACGCGCGGCAGTTCCTCGCGCGGCTGCCCAAGCCGGACGTGGACTGGATCGACGGGATCTCGCCGGCCATCGCCATCGAGCAGCGCAACAGCGTGACCAGCGGCCGCTCCACCGTGGGCACCGTCACCGAGATCAACGACTACCTCCGCGTCCTCTTCGCGCGCACCGGCAAGATCGTCTGCCCAGAAGACGGCGAGACCGTCACCCGCGAGACCCCCGAGACCGTCTGGAAGGAGACCCGCAAGTGGTGCGAGGACGGGTCCGCCGTCCTCGTGGGCTATCCCCAGGAATCCACCGGCCAGGCCGGCTGGACGGAGAGCCTCCTGGCCCAGGGCTTCCAGCGCGCCATCCTGAACGGCGAGGTGGTCCGCCTCGAGGACGCCACCGACCAGAAGCCCCCGAAGGCCGGCACCACCATCACCGTGGTGGTCGATCGCCTGAAGCTCAACGCCCGCGCCCGCTCGCGGTTCGTGGAGGCGGTGGAGCTGGCCTTCCAGCAGTCCGGGGGCTGGGTCACCGTCCGCCGGCACGAGGACGGCGAGAGCCGCGACTACTCCAGCAAGCTGGTCTGCAACGCCTGCGGCACCGTCTACCCCGAGCCCACGCCGCGCCTGTTCAGCTTCAACTCCCCGGAGGGCGCCTGCCCCGCCTGCCGCGGGTTCGGCAACAAGCTGGAGTTCGACGAGGCGCGCATCATCCCCGACGCCGCGCTCACCCTGCGCGACGGCGCGGTCAAGCCCTGGAGCACCGACAGCTTCGCGCGCCAGCTCTCGGCCATGTTCCGCTTCTGCACGCGCAAGAAGATCCCCATCGACAAGCCCTGGGAGAAGCTCACCCGCAAGCAGCAGCTCGCCATCCTGGAGACGAAGGAAGCCGGCTACACCGGGGTGATCCCCTACCTCGAGCAGATGCGGGCGGAGATGAAGAAGGCCCACCACCGCTTCTTCACCCGCCGCTTCATGAGCGACACCGAGTGCCGCTCCTGCGGCGGCACCCGCCTGCGCGCCGAGGCCCTGGCGGTGAAGGTGGGCAAGCTGGACCTGGGCTACCTCGGCGGCCTGGCCGTCAGCGACGCGCTGCCCAGGCTGCAGGCCGTCCGGCTGAGCAAGCACCACCAGGCCATCGCCGGCGAGGTGCTGGACGAGGTCCTCTCGCGCCTGCAGTTCCTCGACCGCGTGGGCCTGGGATACCTGACCCTCGACCGCCTGACGCGCACGCTGTCGGGCGGCGAGTCCCAGCGCATCCACCTGGCCAACAGCCTGGGCTCGCGCCTGGTGGACACGCTCTACGTCCTGGATGAGCCCACCTGCGGCCTGCACGCCGCCGACTGCGAGCGCCTGGTGGACACGCTGGAGGATCTGGTGGCCGGCGACAACACCGTGGTGGTGGTCGAACACGACCTCGACGTCCTGCGCCGCAGCGACCACTTCATCGAGCTGGGCCCCGGCGCCGGCCACGACGGCGGCCACCTGGTCTACCAGGGCCCCCTGGCCGAGCTGCTCGACCACGGCGACACCCTCACCGCCCGCTACCTGCGCGGGGAGATCGATCCCACCCGCGGCCGCGAGCCCCGCACCGGCCGCGTCCCGCAGCTCGCGGTCAAGGGCGCCCGCCTGCACAACCTGCGCGAGCTGGACGTCAAGATCCCCCTGGAGCGCTTCACCGCCCTGACCGGCGTCTCGGGCTCGGGCAAGAGCAGCCTGCTCAACGGCTGCCTGCACGACGGCCTGACGGGCAAGGCGCTGGGCGGCGCCGGCCGCGCCCATCCGTTCACCAGCATCCAGGGCGGCCACGCCATCGACAAGGTGATCCGCGTGGACCAGACGCCCATCGGCAAGACCAGCCGCAGCAACCCGGCCACCTACCTGCAGATCCTCGCGCCCATCCGCGAGCTGTTCGCCGGCACCCGGGACTCCCTGGCGCGCGGCTACGCCGCCGGCCGCTTCAGCTTCAACACCGCCGGCGGCCGCTGCCCCGAGTGCCAGGGCATGGGCTTCCACCGCGTGGAGATGCAGTTCATGGCGGACATCGAGGTGCCCTGCGAGGACTGCCGCGGCCAGCGCTTCAACCCCCAGACCCTGGAGATCCACTACCGGGGCCTGAACATCGCCGAGGTCCTGGAGCTGACGGTGGCCGAGGCGCTGAAGTTCTTCGGCGGCCAGGCCACCATCACCGACCGCCTCTGGCTGCTGAAGAAGGTGGGCCTGGGGTACCTCAAGCTGGGCCAGCCGGCGCCGACGTTATCAGGAGGCGAGAGCCAGCGCCTGAAGGTGGCGCGCGAGCTGGTGATGCCGTCGGGCAAGAAGAACCTCTACCTGCTGGACGAGCCCACCACCGGCCTGCACGCCGCCGACGTCCAGGCCCTGGTCACCGTCCTGCACGAGCTGGTGGACCGCGGCCACACCGTCCTGGTGATCGAGCACAACCTGGACCTCATCGCCCAGGCGGACTGGATCGTGGACCTGGGGCCGGGCGGCGGATCGAGCGGCGGCAAGCTGGTGGCCCAGGGCACCCCGAAGGAGGTGGCCGGCCACGCCACCAGCCTGACCGGACGGTTCCTGGCCCAGCGCCTGGCCCGCCACGGCACCGGCGCGCGCAAGCCCGCGTCGCGGCGGGCGGCGAGCAAGAGCTGACCCCACCTGGCGCACCCCGCGCGGGCGCCGGAGAAAGCGAGCGTCCATGCGCATCCTGGTCACCGGCGGCGCCGGCTACATCGGCAGCGTGACCGCGGCCCTCTTGCGGGAGCAGGACCACGAGGTGGTGGTCCTGGACGACCTCTCCACCGGCCACCGCGACGCCGTGGTCCCGGGCGTGGACCTGCGCATCGGCTCGCTGCACTCGCCGCGCGACCTGGACGCGGCCTTCGTCGAGCCCTACGACGCGGTGATCCACTTCGCCGCCTCCAGCCTGGTGGGCGAGTCGGTGCGCGAGCCGCTGAAGTACTGGCGCAACAACGTGGCCGGCACCCTGGCGCTGCTCGAGCGCGTGGCCGCCGGCGGCGCCCGCCGCTTCGTGTTCTCCTCCAGCGCCGCGGTCTATGGCGAGCCCGAGGCGGTGCCCATCACCGAGGACGCGCCGCTGCAGCCGGTCAACCCCTACGGCCAGACCAAGCTGGCCATGGAGCGCGCCATGGCCGACGCCGCCCAGGCCGGCGGCTTCGCCGCGGTGGCCCTGCGCTACTTCAATGCCGCCGGCGCCTGGCAGGGCCTGGGGGAGGACCACGAGCCGGAGACCCACCTCATCCCGCGCCTGTTGCGCTCGCTCCTGCAGGACGGGGCAAGTTTTGCCGTCTTCGGCGACGACTACCCCACCGATGACGGCACCTGCATCCGCGACTACATCCACGTCCGCGACCTGGCCACCGCCCACCTGGCGGCCGTGGAGTGGGCCGAGGCCCCGGGCTTCACGCCCATCAACCTGGGCACCGGCACCGGCACCAGCGTGCGCGAGATCATCGACGCCGCGAGCCGCGTCACCGGCCTGACCGTCGCGCCCCCCGTCCAGCCCCGCCGCGCCGGCGACCCCGCCCGCCTGGTGGCCGCCAATGATCGCGCGCAGGAACTCCTGGGCTGGCAGCCCCGCCTCAGCGACGTGGACACCCTCCTGGCCCACGCCTGGGAGTGGCACCGCGAGCGCCGCGGCGGCTATCTCCGCTAGCTCTCCGCGCCGGTGGCACGCCCGTTGCAGCTTGCCGGGCGTCCGTCGCCCCCGTGCGCTCGCAGACCACCGGTAACCGGTTGCGACCACGGCGCTTGAGCGAGGCAGCCCAGCCGGCCGCCACCGCACCGGAGAGCAAGAAATGCCGAGCAAGCTGGCCCGTCTGTTCAGCCCCCGGCGCGCGTCCCGCGAGGACGACCGCGCGTTCGGCCTGCGTCTTGCGGCCGGCCTGCTCGGATCCACCGATCCCACCCACGCCCTGCGCGTGGCCTGCCGCCTGGCCCGCCGCGTGCCCGGCTGCACGGTGGCCCTGGTGGCGGTGCGCCACCCCGGCGGCGAGGTGGACTACCTGGCCGCCGAGGGGGCCCCGAAGCACCTGACCCGCGCGCTCAGCGACCGCCAGGACCTGGCCCAGAGCCTCGACGGACTGCCCCGCTGGGTGAGCCTGGCGGACGACCCCTTCCAGCCCGGCACCCCGGTGCTGCGGCGCTTCGACCTGCAGTGGGCCCTGGCGCTGCCCTTCGCCGCCAGCCTGGGCGAGGCGGGCGACCAGCCCTGCCGCTGCGTGGCGCTGCTCGCCGGCCCGGGCAAGGACATCCAGCCGCATCATCCGCTCATCCGCGA
>JAASSM010000217.1 GCA_021767885.1 bacterium
CCCAGCGTGGCCGCGACGTGGTGGTGGCGCTGGACATCTCCAATTCCATGCGCGCCGAGGACGTCACGCCCAACCGCCTGGAGCGCGCCAAGGCCGAACTGGTGACGTTCCTGCGCCAGCAGGCGGACAGCCGGGTGGGCCTGGTGCTGTTCGCCGGCGAGGCCTTCGTCCAGTGTCCGCTGACGGCGGACTACGGCACCGCGGAGATCTTCCTGCAGATGGCGGCCCCGGACATGATCTCCACCCAGGGCACAGCCCTTGCGGCGGCGCTGCAGGTGAGCCGGGAACTGCTGCTCAGCGGGCAGCAGGGCGCCGGCCACGACGACTTCCAGGCCATCCTCCTGGTCACCGACGGCGAGGACCTCGAGGGCGACTGGCAGGCCGAGGCCCGCGCCTGCCGCGAGGCCGGGATCACGGTGATCCCCGTGGGCATCGGCGAGGAGACCGGCGGGCTCATTCCCGTCACGGACGAGCAGGGACGCGACGCCGGCTTCCTCAAGGGTCCGGACGGGCAGCTCGTGCTCTCGCGCATCGACCTGGCGGCCCTGGAGCGGCTGGCGGCCATCGGTGGCGGCTCCACCTTCCGCGTGGGGCTGGACGGCCTGGCCGGCGAGCGCCTGCGCCGGGTGCTCGAGCGGCTCGGGAGTCGCGAGTTCGAGCAGCGCCAGGTGACCCGCTGGCAGGAACGCTATCCCTGGTTCCTGGGGCTGTCGCTGGCGAGCTTCCTGCTGGCGCTCCTGGTGCGTCCGCGGCGGCAGGGCATGGCGGCGGCGGGCCGCACCGCCCAGGCCGCGGGGCGTGCGGCGGCTCCGGCGTTGCTGGGGATGTTGCTGCTGGCGATCAGCGCGGATGCGGTCATGGCCCAGCTGCTACGACCGGAGGCGGCTGGGCCCGCCGACCGCGGTCGCCAGGCGTATGCCGCCGGGGACTGGGCCACCGCCCTGCAGGAGTTCGAGACGGCCCGCGCGCTGGCGCCGGAGGATCCGCGGCTGAGCCTGGCGGTGGGCGAGAGCCTGTTCCGCCTCGAGCGCTTCGACGAGGCGGCGCGGGAGTTCGCCCGGGCTGGCGGCCTGACCGACCAGCCCGGGCTGCTCGCCGAGAGCCTGTACAACGCCGGCACCACGGCGCTGGCCCAGGGCGACCCCGGGGCGGCGGTGGAGCAGCTGCGCGAGAGCCTGCGGCTGGATCCCGACCAGCCCGACGCGCTGCAGAATCTCGAGCTGGCGCTGCGCCAGCTCCAGCAGCAGCAACAGCAGCAGGATCAGCAGCAGCAGGATCAGCAGCAGCAACAGCAGCAGGATCAGCAGCAGCAGGACCAGCAGCAGCAGGACCAGCAGCAACAGGACCAGCAGCAGCAGGACCAGCAGCAACAGGACCAGCAGCAACAGCAACAGCAGCAACAGGACCAGCAGCAACAGGACCGGCAGCAGGACCAGCAGCAGCAACAACAGCCGGAGCAGGAGCAACCTGGCTCCCCGCAAGCGGAGCCGGAGCAGGAGCAGCCGCCGCCGGCGGGCGAACCGCCCGCCGGGACCGAGGAGGAGCTCCTGGACCGCGAGCAGCTCATGCAGCTGCTCAAGGCCCTCGATCGTGACGAGCAGGAGCTCAAGCGCTCGGTGCAGCGCCGCCTCCGTGGCGGTCAGCCGGAAAGCGGGAAGACGTGGTGACCCGGGTGCAGCCGATGCGCAGACCCACGGGCCTGATGATCCTGGCCACGCTGGTGGTGGCGACGCTGGCCGCCGGCGGTGCGCGGGCGGAGCTGTCGTGCCTGGCGAGCGTGGACCGGACCGCCGTGGCCCGCGGCGGCCAGGTGACGCTCACGGTGGTGGCCAGCGGCGAGGGCGCGTCGGCGCCGGCGCACGAGGCGCCGCGCATCGACGGCGTGCGGGTGGTCGCGGGCGGGACCAGCCAGAGCTTCCAGCTGATCAATGGCGAGGCGAGCCTGGAGGTGTCCACCACCTACTACCTGGAGGTGGAGCGCGACACGGACTTCGCGATCCCCGCCATCACCTTCCGCGCCGGGGGCGAGACCTGCGCCACCGAGCCGGTGGCCATCACGGTGCTCGGGGCGCCGGCGCCAGGGACCAGCGGCAACCGGGGCGCGCCGCCGGCGGGGTCGTCCCCGCGGAGGCCCACCGACGATCGCGGCGTGGTCACCGAGCCGGCCGGCCCCTCGGCGGGCGCGCCGGGCGATCCCACCTTCATCACGGTGACCGTGGACCGGCAGGACGTCTGGGTGGGCGAGCAGGTGGTGATGGTGTTCCGCTACTTCCGCTATCGCTCCTCCTGGGGCCGGCCCAGCTACACCGCGCCGCGCACGGAGGGCTTCTGGCGCGTGGACCTGCCGCCCGAGCGCAACTACCGGCGTAGCCTCCGCGGTCACGTCTACGACGTCACCGAGATCCGCTACGCCCTGTTCCCCACCCGCGCCGGGGAGCTGCGCGTCGGCCCGGCGGTGCTCGAGGTGGCCGGCGATCCGTTCGACCGCTTCTTCGGCCGTCGCGGCGGATCACGGCGGTTGCAGACCGACCCCATCACCATCACGGTGCGGGAGTTGCCGTCGCCGCAACCGCGCGACTTCAGCGGCGTGGTGGCCTCGCAGCTGGAGTTCACCGCCACGGTGGATCGCGACACCGTGCCGCGGGGCGAGCCACTCGGCCTCGCCCTGGTGGTCGAGGCGGACGCCTTCCTCAAGGGCTTCGAGGGGATCTCGCTGCCCGCCAGCGAGGGGCTGCAGGTCCACGACGCGGCCGAGGACCTCCGCGAGCACCTGGAGAACAACCCCCGCTACCGGGCCACCTTCCGCCAGGAGAAGGCGGTGGTGCCCCTGGCGGACGGCACCCTGGAGCTGCCGCAGCCGCGGCTGGTCTACTTCGACACCGGCCAGGACCGCTACGTCACCGCCCGGGCCGAGGTGCCGCCGGTGGTGGTGCTGCCCAGCGACCTGCCCGTGATCGGGGACGACCCCTCCGGGTTCCGCCGCACCGAGATCGCCCGCCTCGGCAACGACCTCGCCTTCGTCCATGCCGCCGACGGCGATCTGCGCCGCGCCCGGCCGCCCCTCACCGCGCAGCCGCTCTGGTGGGCGGCATTGCTCTCGCCGTGGCTGTTGCTCGGATTCTACCGCCTGCATCTCGGCCGGGTGGCCGCCGCCCGGCGCGACCCGCTGGGGCAACGGCGTCGGCAGGCCTGGCCCCGGGCGGAGCGGGCCTTGCGGCGCCGGGGCGAGCGTCCCGATCCCGCGGATCTCGCCCGCGTGATCACCGGCTACGTGGCCGACGTCCGTGGCCGGGCGTCGGCCGGCCTGACCGCCGCCGACGTGCGGGCCCTCGCCGACGAGCGGGGCGCGCGCACGGTGGGCGAGCGCCTGGAGCGCGTGCTCGCCGCCTGCGACGGGGCGCGCTTCGGCGGCCTCTCCCCGGACGACCTCGCCGGACTGGCCGGCGAGTCCCGCGAGCTGCTGCAGGCGCTGGAGCGGTCGCGGCCGACCGCTGGCAGGACCGGCGGCCCCGCCGGTGGTGGGGCGGCGGCCGGCGCGGGCCTCCTGCTCGTGTCGGGACTGATGCTGGTGCTGGCCTCGCCGCTGGCCGCCCAGACGCCGGGTCGTCCGCAGGGCCCGGCCCCGGGGGTGGACCCGGCCCGGTTGCTGGCCGAGGGCAACCAGGCCTACACCGAGGGCGCGCTGGACACCGCCCTGGTCCGCTACCGCCAGGCGCTGGCGGCCGGGGCGGACGACGCCACCGTACACTACAACCTGGGCAACGCGTACGCGCGCCACGGCCAGCTGGGCCGGGCCATCGCCAGCTACCTGCGGGCGCGGCGCCTGACGCCCCGCGACGCGGACATCCAGACCAACCTGCAGTGGGTGCGCTCGCACACGCGGGACCTGGAGCTGGCCGGCGGCGGGTTGCCGCCGGTGGTGGCCCAGCTCGACGCCGCGGCGCACCGCCTCAGCCTGGACGAGTGGGCCGCCGCGACGGTGGCCCTGGCGTGGCTGACGGCCGGCCTGATGGCCTGGTGGTGGCGCCGCGGCTGGCTGGGCGCGTGGTGGCGCCGGCTGCTGCTGGCCACCGGTGCGGCGCTGCTGCTGGTGGCGGTGGTCCTGGCCACGCGCTGGTACGAGGAGCGCGTCCGCGACACCGCCGTGGTGGTGGTCGAGGAGGCGGAGGTGCGCAGCGGTCCGGCCACCACCTTCCCGGTGGTCTTCCGCATCCACGACGGCCTGACCCTGGTGATCCGGGGCGAACGCGACGGCTGGGCCCGCATCGGCCTGGGGGGCGACTGGGTGGGCTGGGTGCCGACCGGCGCGCTGGAGCGGGTGCGCCAGGCAAGGACCGATTAGGGTCGGTAGATGGCCTCGCTGGTGGGGCTCTCGCACACGGTCACGTCGGCCAGCAGCGGCAGCTGCGGCTTCAGCTCGCGGTAGATGTAGACCGCCAGCATCTCGGCGGTGGGGTTCTCGAGGCCGGGGATCTCGTTGAGGTCGTGGTGGTCGAACCGCTCGAGCAGGGGCCGGAACGCCGCCTTCACCTCGCCGTAGTCCTGCACCCAGCCCAACTCGGGATCCAGCGGGCCCTCCAGGCCGAGGATCACCCGGTAGCTGTGGCCGTGCAGGCGTCCGCACTTGTGCCCGGCCGGCACGTGGGGGAGGCGGTGGGCGGCGTCGAAGGCGAAGGCCTTGGTGATGCGGACGGTCATGGCGGCTCTCCGGAACGGGCGGCGGTGGGCGGCGCGGTGCCCCGGTGGCGCGATCCGGCGC
>JAASSM010000218.1 GCA_021767885.1 bacterium
AGCGCGATGGTACGGTCTGCGGCCACAGGCTGCCCGACGGCCTGCGCCTGGCCGACCGACTGCCCGAGCCCCTGTTCACGCCGTCCACCAAGGCGGAGGAGGGGCACGACGAGAACATCGACTTCGCCACCATGGCCGGCATCGTGGGCGAGGAGGCGGCCGGGCAGCTGCGCGACCTCTCGCTGCGCCTCTACCGCGAGGGCGCGGCCCATGCCGAGCCGCGCGGCGTCATCCTCGCGGACACGAAGTTCGAGTTCGGCCTCATCGACGGCCGGATCGCCCTCATCGACGAGGTCCTCACACCGGACAGCAGCCGCTTCTGGCCCGCCGATCAGCACCGGCCGGGTGAGGATCCGCCCAGCTTCGACAAGCAGATCCTGCGCAGCTGGCTCGAGACCCAGGACTGGAATCGCGAGCCGCCGCCGCCGCCGGTGCCGGCGGAGATCCTCGCGCGCGCGAGCGCCCGCTACCGCGAGGTGCTGGAGATCCTGTTCCCCGAGGAGGCGGCCCGTTGGTCCCGGTACCTGTGAAGCGGCGGGCGCTGCTCAGCGTCACCGACAAGTCCCAGCTCGACCACGTGGCGTCGCTGCTCGAGAGCTACGACTACGAGCTCATCGCGTCGGGCGGCACGGCCGCCTGGCTCCGCGACCACGGCTTCGCCGTCACCGCCGTCGAGTCCATCACCGGCTTTCCCGAGGTGTTCGGCGGCCGGGTCAAGACGCTCCATCCGCTCATCCACGGCGGGATCCTCGGCCACGCCCACGAGGACTTCGCGGCCCCGGAGCTGGCGCCCCTGGGCCTGGCACCCATCGACGTGGTGGTGGTCAATCTCTACCGCTTCGCCACGGCCCTGGCCAGCGATGCGCCCCCCGCCGAGCTGATCGAGCAGATCGACATCGGCGGGCCGGCCATGCTGCGTGCGGCGGCCAAGAACCACCAGCGCGTCACCCTGCTCACCTCGCCGGACCAGTACGACGAGTTCCTGCACGAGTGCCGTGCCGGCGATGGCGTGCCCTCGGCCGCCTTCCGCCGCCGGTGCGCCCTGGCGGGTTTCCGGCTCACGGCCGCCTACGACGCGGCCATCGCCGACTGGCTGGCCACGCAGGTCTCCGGGCAGGCTGCCGGGGCGGACACCCCCGTCGGAGCCGCGCAGGAGTCCACGCGGCGCATCGCCCTGCGGTACGGAGAGAATCCCCACCAGGGCGCCACCCTGCTGGTCCCCGAGCATCCGGCCGGCGATCTGGCCGGCGTGGGGTTGCATCAGCACGGTGGCAAGGCTCTCAGCTACAACAACCTCGTCGACCTGGTCGCCGCCGTGAAGCTGGTGCTGGATGCCGACGCGAGCTGCTGCGCGGTGATCAAGCACACCAACCCGTGCGGCCTCGGTCTGGGCGCCCCCGCGAGGGCCCTGGAGAAGGCCCTGATCTGCGACCCCGTCTCGGCCTTCGGCGGCATCTTCGCCTTCAACCGCGAGGTGGACCTGGCCTGCGCCGAGTCCCTCGCCGGCCGATTCCTGGAAGTCGTCGTCGCACCGGCCTATTCCGACGATGCCCTCGCGCGACTTCTCAAGCGCAAGAACGTCCGCGTGATGACCTGGGATCCGGCGGTGTTCCCGGCGGCCACCGAGGGACGTGCCCGCCGGTGGGGTCGTCTGGTGCTCGAGCAGGAGGAGGACCGGGGTTTCCCGGAGCTGGCCGACTGGCAGGTGGTCGCTGGCGAGGAGCCCGATGCGGCCACCCGGGCCGACCTCGCCCTGGCCTGGACGGTGTGCAAGCATGGCAAGAGCAACGCCATCGTCCTGGCCCGGGATGGGGCCACCCTCGGCTGCGGGTTCGGGCAGATGAGCCGCGTGGACTCGGTGAAGCTGGCGGTCCGCAAGGCGGCCGATCAGGGGCTCGACCTGCAGGGCGCGGTGGCGGCGAGCGACGGGTTCTTCCCGTTCCCCGACGGCGTGGAGGCGCTGGCCCGCGCCGGCGCCCGCTGGGTGATCGCCCCCGGCGGTTCCATCCGGGACGAGGAGGTGGCCGCCGCGGCCCGCGACCTCGGCATCACCCTGATCCTCGCCTCGCGACGACACTTCAACCACTGACCAGGAGGCGGGCATGAGCGCCCCCGGCCACGACCACCCCAAGATCGTCGTCCTGGACTTCGGCTCGCAGGTCAGCCAGCTCATCGCCCGCCGCCTGCGCGAGGTGGAGGTCTTCAGCGAGATGCGGCCGTTCACCGCCTGGCGAGAGGTGCTGGACGACCCGCTCTGCGTCGGGATCGTGCTCTCGGGCGGGCCGGCCAGCGTCAAGGATCCCGGCGCGCCCCACGTGGGCGAGGAGCTCTGGACCGCGGGCAAGCCCCTGCTGGGCATCTGCTACGGCATGCAACTGATGTGCGAGGCCCTGGGCGGCGCGCTGGCCCCCGCCGCCAACCGGGAGTATGGCCACGCGGAGCTCACGGTGGTGGACCCCGATGCCCTCTTCGCTGGCCAGCCCGCGACCCAGCCGGTCTGGATGAGCCACGGCGACCGCGTGGACGCGCTGCCCGGCGGCTTCCGTCCCCTCGCCCGCACCGAGCACATCCCCTTCGCGGCGGCCGCCGATCCCGGCCGTCGGCTCTACGCCGTCCAGTTCCACCCCGAGGTGGCCCACACCGCCAATGGCCTGGCGATGATCGAGAACTTCGCCCGCCGGGTCTGCGGCGTGGAGGACCGCTGGACCGCCGCCGCGTTCGTGGAGGAGGCCGTGGCCGAGATCCGCGCCCAGGTGGGCGACCAGCGCGTCCTGTGCGCGGTCTCCGGCGGCGTGGACAGCACCGTGATGGCCACCCTCGTGGACCGGGCCATCGGCGACCGCCTGCACGCGGTCTACGTGGACAACGGCGTCATGCGCCTGGACGAGAGCGACCAGGTGGAACGCGACCTCAACGCGTTCCTCCACCACCCCGTGCAACGGGTGGACGCCGGCGACGTCTTCCTCGACCGCCTCGCCGGGGTCGCCGACCCGGAGCAGAAGCGCCGGATCATCGGCGGCACCTTCATCGAGGTCTTCACCGAGGCCACCCGCGACCGGGGGCCCTTCGGCTTCCTTGCCCAGGGAACCCTCTATCCCGACCGCATCGAGAGCGTCTCGGTCCACGGGCCGAGCAGCGTCATCAAGACCCACCACAACGTGGGCGGCCTGCCCGCCAAGCTCGGCTTCGACCTGGTGGAGCCGCTGCGCGACCTCTTCAAGGACGAGGTCCGCCGCGTGGGCCGCGAGCTGGGAATCCCGGGAACCCTGCTGGGGCGCCATCCGTTCCCCGGTCCAGGCCTGGCCGTGCGCATCCTGGGCGAGGTGACCCGCGATCGGGTCGCCCTGCTGCAGCGTGCGGACCATATCTTCATCGAGGAGTTGCGCCGCACCGGCCAGTACGACGCCATCTGGCAGGCGGGGGCCATCCTGCTGCCCGTCCAGTCGGTGGGCGTCATGGGCGACCAGCGCACCTACGAGAACGCCGTGGCGTTGCGCGCGGTCACCAGCCTGGACGGCATGACGGCAGACTGGGCGCGGATCCCCACCGAGATCCTCGGCCGGATCTCCAACCGCATCATCAACGAGGTACCTGGGGTCAACCGTGTGGTGTACGACATCAGCAGCAAGCCGCCGAGCACCATCGAGTGGGAGTGACGCCCGGCGCGGCGGGGCGCCCGGCCGCTCCGCCGCCATCGTCCTGCTGCTGACCATCCTGCTCGCCGCCCCGTGGCCCGGCGCCCGGGCCGCCGCGCCCTCGCCCGCCACGCTGTCGCGTGCCGACGCCGCCACCCTCGCCGAGCTGCGCGCCGCCCGCCGGGCCGCGGTCCGCGCCGGGGCCCTGGCCAAGACCGCGGGCGGCGCCCCCTTCGGCCTGCTGGTGGTCTGCGTGGATTTCGCCGACCGGCGCTTCCCGCCGGGATTCGATCCCGCGGGCGATCTCGGCGACCAGCTCGTCTCCCTGGTGGACTACGTGGGCCTCGCCTCCCGGGGGCGGACGGAGCTCGCCATCACCCCGGCCCCGGTGGTCTCGCTGCCGGGCACGCGCCTGGACTACTCCGACCTCGGCTGGCAGGGCTTCGCCCGCAGCCGCGCCATGGTGCGCCTGGCCCTCGAATCCGCCGCGGCGGCCGGCGCGGACCTCGCCATCGCCGACGGTGACGGCGACGGCGAGGTGGACGGCGTCCTGATCCTGCACGCGGGCGCCGGACTGGAGAACGACCCCGCCGGCCTGATCGTCCCCATGCAGTACTTCCTGGCCGAGCCGGTGGTCCACCGCGGCACCGTGGCCCGCAGCTACGCCATCGCCGCGGCGGCCAGCACCGTGGGGATCTGGGCCCACGAGCCCGGCCACCTGCTGGGCCTGGAGGACCGCTACGACCTCGAGCTGCCCGGCAGCGCGGAGACCGGCCCCCGGGGCGGCCTGGGCCGCTTCAGCCTCATGGCGGCCGGATGGCTGGGCACGGGGGAGGGCCGTGATCCCGCGCTGCCGGACGCGTGGTCGCGACTGCAGCTCGGCTGGGCCGACCTGGACACCATCCCGCGACCAGGCGCCGTGGTCCGTCTGCGCGCCGACGGCCCGCCGGGCGGGGAGTTCTTCCTGGCCGAGCGTCGGTTCCCCGACGCCACCGCTCCCTTCGACGCCGGCCTGCCAGGCGACCGGTTGCTCGTCTACCACGTGGACCCGTCGCTGGCGGCCGGGGAGGCCTCCGCCAGCGGCGGCGATGCCCGGCACCTGCAGGTGGAACTGGTGGAGGCG
>JAASSM010000219.1 GCA_021767885.1 bacterium
GGGCCCGCCTCGCGGGCGCCGTGCGGGCGGCCCTGCACCGGCCCCGGCCGCGCCGGCGCACCGCCCTCCCGCGGGCCGTGCGGCAGAAGCGGCTGGAACGCAAGAAGCGGCGAGGCGAGATCAAGAAGCAGCGCCGCGATCCCACCCGCGACCGCGGCGACTGACCCGGAGCGCCGACGCGGCCCGGCACGCGGGGATCGCGCCGTGCCCGAACGGGGCAGCGGGGGTTCGGGACCGGCCCGGCGTCAGCCCAGCAGGAAGACCGCGAACATCGCCAGCCAGACCAGGTCCAGGAAATGCCAGTACCGCGTGGTCTGCCCCACCGCCGGGCCGTCGCTGGCGGCACCGAGCGCACGGGCGCGCGTGCGCCAGAGCACCGCCGCCATGGCCACCATGCCGCCCACCACGTGCAGGGCGTGCAGGAGCACGAGGAAGAAGACGAAGCCCAGCAGGGGATTGCCGCCCTCGGTGGCGGCGGGATGGGCCTGGAGCAGTTGCACCAGGGCGGGGACCTGCAGGCCGAGGAACGCCACCGAGGCCGCCGCGGCCGCCAGCAGGAACGACCGTGCGGCCGGCGCGGCGCCGGCGGCCAGGCGCCGCCAGGCCAGCTCGAGCAGGACGCCGGCCAGGAGCAGGGCCGCGGTGCTGCCCCACAGCAGCCCCGGCATCGCCACCGAGCCGTCCTCCAGGCGCGAGCGCGTGACCACGTAGCCGATGATGCTGGCGATGAAGAGCACCGCCAGCGAGAGGATCAGCAGGCGCATGGCCATGGCCACCGCACCGCCGCGCTCGGCGGTGTCGCCGCTCACGCCTGCCCCTCCTGGCCGGGCTCGCCGGCGGCGAGCAGGGTCTTGCCGAAGGCCTTGACCACGAAGACCGGGCAGGGTGCATGCCGCACCACCTTCTCGGTGACCGAGCCCATGAGGAAGCGGCGCAGCCCGGTCAGGCCATGGGTGGCGATGAACACCAGGTCCACGGCGCCGCGATCGGCGAAGCGGCAGATGACGTCGGCCGGATGGCCCTGATCCACGTACAGCTCGGTGGGGATGCCCGGCGCATGCTCGGCGGCCAGACGGACCAGTTCCAGGCGGCAGCGCTCGTGGAGCTCGGGATCGATGTCCAGCGGCCCCTTGACGCCCGACGCGTAGAAGGTGGGGTGCAGCGGCGCATCCACCACGTGCAGCAGGTGCAGCGTGGCTCCGGTCTCGCGGGCCAGGATGGCCGCCTTGCGCAGGCAGCGGTGGCTGAACCCGGAGAAGTCCACCGGCACCAGGACGTCCGTCATGGCGGAGATCAGGCGCGCCTCCTCCTGCTCCCGCACCGTCACCACGGGGCAGGCGGCGTGCCGGACCACCTCCACGGCCACGCTGCCCAGTAGCGTGGCGCCCAGGCTGCTGCGGCCATGGGTGCCGATCACCACGAGGTCGGCGTCGATCTGCTCGGCGTAGGTGAGGATCTCCGAGGCCACCGACAGGCCCCGGCGCTCGGCCTCGAGGATGTTGAGGTCCGGGACCGCGGCCATCTTGCGCAGCCAGGAGACCAGGTCGTGGGTCCGCGCCTCCGCCTCGCCATCGCCCCCGCGATGGCTGGGCAACGTGGCCACGTGCAGCAGGTGCAGCGTGGCGCCGGCCTGGTTGGCCAGCGCGGCCGCCTGCAGCAGGGCCTGGTCGGCGCAGCGGGAGAAGTCCGTGGGCACCAGGACGTTCGTCACGTGCAGCATGACCGCTCTCCTTTCCGCGACCCGGGTGGCATGGTCGCCTGGGCTCACGGTAGAGCGGTCTGCCAGGGGTGGCAAGGGCGGTGCGCGGGCGCTGGCGGCCGGGGCGCGGCGCGACGGACTCCTACAGCGCCTGGACCTGGACGCGGCGGCGTCTCGGGCCGTCGAACTCGCAGAAGTACACCGTCTGCCAGGTGCCCAGGACCAGATCGCCGTCCTGCACGGCGAGCACCTGATCGCAGCCCATGAGCGAGCTCTTCAGGTGGGCCGCGCTGTTGCCCTCGCCATGGCGGTCGGCGGGGTCGTCCCAGGGAACCAGCGCATCCAGCCGGCGCAGCAGATCGACCACCACGTCCGGATCGGCGCCCTCGTTGATGGTCACCGCCGCGGTGGTGTGCGGGACATGGACCAGGATGGCGCCGTCGCGGACACCCAGGTCCGCCGCGGCGCGGCGGACCTGGGCGGTGATCGGGACCAGGCAGGCGTGCTCGGGCGTGGAGAGCTCGAACGTGGTCACGGCGACCTCCGGGCCGATCTAGAGGTCGAAGTACATGGTGAACTCGTAGGGGTGCGGCCGCTGGTTGATGCGGCCGATCTCGTCCCGCTTGACCTCCAGCCAGCGGCGGATGAGCGCCTCGGGAAAGACCGAGCCGTGCAGCAGGAAGGCGTGGTCGTTCTCCAGGGCGTCGAGGGCGTCGTCCAGGCTGCGGGGCAGGAACTCCGCGTCGCGCCGCGAGTCCGGGCTGGGCGCGTCGGCCGGCTGCCAGCCGCGGGCCACCGGGTCGATGCGGTTGATGATGCCGTCGAGGCCGGCCATGAGGATGGCCGAGGCACAGAGGTACGGATTGCCGGTGAAGTCCGGCGGCCGGTACTCCACCCGGCGCAGCTGCGGATCGGAGACGTAGCTGGGGATCCGCACGGCCGCCCCCCGGTTGCTGCGGCCGAAGGTCCGCACCGTGGGGGCCTCGTAGCCGGGCACCAGGCGCTTGTAGCTGTTGGTGCTGGGGTTGGTGAAGGCGCAGAGCGCGTCGGCGTGCGCCAGGATGCCACCGATGTAGTGCATGGCCGTCTGCGACAGGCTGGCGTAGCCCTCGGGGTCGTCGAAGACGTTCCGCCCCTCCCGGGTCAGGAACTGGTGCAGATGGAAGCCGTTGCCCGCGTTCTCGTAGAGCGGCTTGGGCATGAAGGTCACGCGCAGGTCGTGCTGGTGCGCCACGTTGTGCAGGACGTACTTGGTGAGCACGGCCTGGTCGCCGGTGGTCAGCAGGTCGGCGAACCAGCCCTCGATCTCCTGCTGCCCGTGGGCGCCCACCTCGTGGTGATGGTAGCGCACCGGGATGCCCAGGGCCTTCATCTGCCGGCAGACCTCGTCCCGGAAGTCGCAGTAGCGATCGAAGGGATTGCAGGCGTGGTAGGCGTTGTGGTGGAAACGCTCGCCGCTGTGCACCTGGAAGAAGCTCTCGGCGCGGTCGCTGGCGAAATCCGCCTCCTCGAAGATGTAGAACTCGAACTCCGGTCCCCAGTGGGAGGTGTCGGCGACGCCGACGTCCCGCAGCGCCTGCTCCGCCTTGCGGGCGATGTGCCGGCCATCCTGGGCGAACGGGGTGCGCTGCGCGTCCGTCAGGTGCGCCGATGCGAACAGGTGCAGCGTGGGCCGCTTGCGGAACGGATCGACCTGCGCGGTGTCCAGGTCCGGGACCAGCACCATGTCGCTGTTCTCCACCTTCTGGAACCCGTAGCTCGAGCCGTCGAACCCGATCCCCTCGCCGAGGATGTCCTCGGTGAAGCGATCGAAGGGCAGGGTCAGGTGGTGGAGCCGACCGTTGAGGTCGAGGGACTTCAGATCGACGAACTCGATCCCCCGGGCCGTGGCCTCCTGGCGGATCTGGGCAAACTTCTCGGACACCATGAACACCTCGCTGCGGGTCGGAGGACCGGACCGCGCCGACCGGCATGCGGGCGCCGGGCGGCGTGCGCCCGTCCAATATATGCAGCCACCGGCGGCATTGGAAATTCTGACTTTGCCTGGAATGGCAACGGGTTAGAGGATCCCGGCCGTCCGCATTCCGCCCCGCCGGCCGCCAGGGATCGTGCCGGCCTAGGCGCTGATCAGGTCGGCCAGCGCCCGGTCCAGCTCCGCATACTCCCACCGGAATCCGTGGGCCTTGAGCTGGTTGGGGAGGGCACGCTGGCTGGCCAGCAGCATGGTCCCCTTCTCGCCGAGCAGCAGGCGCAGGGCCCACGCCGGGGCCGGCAGCCGGGCCGGCCGGTCCAGGGTCTCGGCCAGGGTGCGTGCGAACTCGCCCTGGGTGGGCGGATTGGGCGTGCAGACGTTCATGGGGCCGCGCAGCGCCGGCGTGTCCAGGGCGAACTGCAGGGCCCGCACCGCGTCACGGCGGTGGATCCACGGCCAGTACTGGCGGCCGCTGCCCAGGCGTCCCCCCAGCCCCTTGCGGAACACCGGCTCGAGCTTCTGCAGCATGCCGCCCTCGGCGGCGAGGACCGGGCTGAAGCGGGTGCAGACCACCCGGCAACGCTCGGACTCCGCCCGCAGGGCGTGCCGTTCCCACTCGTAGGTGAGCATGGCCAGGAAGTCGCCGCCGGGCTCGGCGGTCTCGGGCAGGGGCTGCTCGCCGGCATCGCCGTAGTACCCGGTGGCCGAGGCGTTGATGAGCACGCCGGGGCGCTCCCGCTCCCGCATGGCGTCGGCCAGCAGGCTCGTGGGCCGCAGCCGGCTGCGCCGCATCGCCCGCCGCTTGCCGCCGGTCCACCAGACGCCCTCGCCGATGTTCTCGCCCACGAGGTTGACCACGGCGTCGGCCACCTGGGCGCGGTCCAGCCAGGGGCCGGGCTGGGTGACGTCGGCCTCGAGGATCTCCGCGTCGTCGGGCACCGAGAGGGCGGCCCGCGAGGCGTCGCGGGAGATGGCCACCACCTCGTCGCCGCGAGCGAGCAGGTCGCTGGCGAGGGCCCGGCCGATCAGGCCGGTGGCGCCGGTGATCAGGATCTGCATGAGGCCTCCTTGGACCAGGCAGGTTA
>JAASSM010000220.1 GCA_021767885.1 bacterium
ACGTCCTCGGAGCCTGGCTGCGGGAGGACCCCACGTCCGTGCGGGGCTGGCTGCACGCGGGCGAGTGGGAGGACCTGGGCACCCTCGAACGCTACCTGGACGCCCACCGGCGGCGGCTGGGACCGGGCTTCCTCAGCGGCGAGGCCGGGGCCGTGGCCGCGGCCCGGGCCGCCGGCGCCGAGCTCGCGGAGGTGGTGCTGCTGCCGGGGGCGACGGTCCCGGCGGGGGCGCGCCTGCGGCGGGCCGTGGTGGGCACGGGCTGGTCGGTGAGCGAGGAGCCGGCCGGCGATCTCGCCCTGGCCCGGCTCGCGGGCTTCGACCGGTCGGTGTCGGCCGAGCCCATCACCGGCCACGGCAGCGACCGGCGGTTCCTGCGGCTGCGGGACGGCCCGCGCCGGGCGGTGCTCATGCTCTCGGACGCGGCCGATGCCGAGCTGCCGCGCTACCTGGCCATCGCCCGCTTCCTCTACGACCTGGGTCTGGGCGCGCCGGCCATCCTGGCCCACGACCCCGTCCACCACGCCGTCCTCATGGAGGACCTGGGCGACCGGTCCCTGGGTTCGCTGGTGGCCGCCGGTCCCGGACGGGCCGCCGGCCTCTACGACCGCGTCCTCGACCGCCTGGCCGACCTGCAGACCTTCGGCGCCGAGGCCCGTGCCCGCTGCCCGCTGGCGTGGGACCGCCCGTTCGATCGCGACCACCTGCGCTGGGAGACCGATTACTTCCGGGCGCGCTATCTGATCGGCTGGGCGGGGTGCGACCCGGCCGAGTGCGCAGGGCTCGACGCCGAGTTCGACGCCCTGGCCGCCGCCGCCCTGGCCCAGCCGCGGACCCTGGTCCACCGCGACTTCCAGTCGCAGAACATCCTGCTGAAGGATGGCGTGGTCCGGCTCGTGGACGTGCAGGGCATGCGCTGGGGGCCCCAGGCTTACGACGTGGTCTCGCTGCTGCTGGACCCCTACGTGGATCTGCCCGCGGACCCTTGCGAACGCCTCCTGACGGGCTTCCCGGACCGCCTGCGGGACCGCGGCGCCGGGGCGCCGGACGCCGGCACCTGGCGGGCCATGACCTGCGTGGCGGGCCTGCAGCGGATCATGCAGGCGCTCGGAGCGTACGCCTTCCTCGGGCAGGTCAAGGGCCGCACGGCGTTCCTCGGCCACATCCCCGCCGCGCGGGCGCGCCTGCAGGCGTTGCTGGAACAGGCCGCGGCCATGACGGGCCCGCCGCCCGCGCCGCCCCCGCTGCCAGAGCTGCGCCGGATCCTCGCCGCGATCTGACCGGGGTCCCCCTTGCCAGAACGCGCCGCTGCTGGTTATCTGGCCGCATCGGCGCGTGCCGGTCCCTGCGGTCCGGTGCGCCTGTCCCCGGACCGCGACGGAAGTGGCGCCATGACCAGCTCGGACTCCCTGTTTCCCCGCAGTAGCGGCATCATCCTGCATCCCACCTGCCTGCCCGGACCGCACGGCATCGGCGACGTGGGGCCGGCGGCGCACCGGTTCGTGGACTGGCTGGTGGAGGCCGGTCAGAGCCTCTGGCAGATCCTGCCCCTGGGCCCCACCAGCTACGGCGACTCGCCATATCAGACGCTCAGCGCCCTGGCCGGCAATCCGCTGCTCATCGACCCGCAGGAGCTGGTGACCGGCGGCTGGATCACGGCCGCCGAGCTGGCCGATCACCCGCCCTTCCCGGACGACCGCGTCGACTACGGCGCGGTGATCCCGTGGAAGGCCGGCCTGCTGGACCTCGCGTGGGAGCGCTTCGCCGGCGACCGATCGGATGCCGGCCAGGCCGGATTCGCCGCCTACCGGGCGGACCATGCCCACTGGCTGGACGACTGGACGCTCTACATGGCGCTGAAGGAGGACCAGCAGGGCGCGCCGTGGCCCGAGTGGCCCGCCGCGCTGCGTGGTCGCGACCGGGACGCCCTGTCCGCGGCGCGGGAGCGGCTGGCCCATCGCATCGGCGCGCACGCCTTCCGCCAGTGGCTCTTCGACCGGCAGTGGCAGCGCCTGCGGCGGTATGCCGCCGAGCGCGGCGTGCGCTTCCTCGGCGACCTGCCCATCTTCGTGGCCCACGACAGCGCGGACGTCTGGGCGCGGCCCGACCTCTTCCACCTCGACGCGCACGGTCGTCCCACGGTGGTGGCCGGCGTGCCGCCCGACTACTTCTCGGAGACCGGCCAGCTCTGGGGCAACCCGCTCTACGACTGGCACGCCATGGCCCGGGAGGACTACGGCTGGTGGGTCCGGCGCCTGAAGGCGAGCCTCCATCAGACCGACCTCGTGCGCATCGACCACTTCCGGGGCTTCGAGGCCTACTGGGAGGTACCCGCCGACGCGGAGACCGCCATCGACGGGACGTGGGTGCCCGGCCCCGGTCTGGGCTTCTTCGAGTCGCTGCGCCGCCAGCTCGGCGCCCTGCCCATCGTGGCCGAGGATCTCGGCGTGATCACCGAGCCGGTGGAGGAACTGCGGGACGCCTTCGGCATGCCGGGCATGAAGGTGCTGCAGTTCGCCTGGGACGAGCCCCGCAATCCCTTCCAGCCGCACAACCACGTGGCCAACTGCGTGGTCTACTCGGGCACCCACGACAACGACCCCACCAACGGCTGGTGGCAGCACGGCTGCGACGAGGACACCCGGGACCGGGTGCGCGACTACGTGGGTGCCGAGATCGACGATCCGGCCTGGACGTTCATCCGCATGGGACTGCAATCGGTGGCGCACACCTTCGTCGCGCCGCTGCAGGACGTCCTGGGCCTGGGCCGCGAGGCACGCATGAACCGGCCGGGTGAGGAGGTCGGCAACTGGGACTGGCGCGTGCCGGCCTGGGGCCTCGATCCCGACCACGCGGCGCGCCACCGGCTGGCGCATCTGACCTGGCTGTCCCGGCGGCGGCCCGACCAGCGGATCTCGCTGTACGAGGAGGAGCGCCTCCGTCAGGAGGCAGCCGACGGCGGACCGCAGGACGACGGCTCGTGACCGCTCCGCATCGAGGCGCCGGCGAGGACCGGGACGAGCGGAGGCCGGCACGCCCCCCGCGCCCGCGCCTGGCCAGCCTGGGCCTGGTGGCCGGGCTGGCCCTGGTGGCGGCCGGCACCGTGGCGAACAAGGCCCTCGGTGCGGGCGGGACCGGTCGCATCCTGGTGGCGATGGGGGCGGTGCTCACCCTGGCGGCGGTGTGGCGGCCGGAGTGGTTCGGCGGACGCGGCCGGCCCCGGGACGACCATTGACGGGAGCTCGGCGGCACGCCATCTTGCGGCGGCACCGCCGGGAGGACCTGCCGTGACCGCGACCGAACGCCTGGATCTCCGCCGCATGCTCCTGGCCAGCGTGGCCTTCGGGGCCACCGCCGGCATCTTCAACGCCACCCTGGGCAACTACCTCCACGACGTCCACGCCTTCGATGCCAGCGCGCGCGGCTGGCTGGAGTTCCCGCGCGAACTGCCCGGGTTCCTGGTGCTGCTGACGGCGGGGTTGCTCGCGGCTCACGTGCGCGAGAGCCGCGCCATGGCCGCGGCCATGCTGGTGACGTTCACCGGAGCGGTGGGCCTGGCCCTGCTGGCGCCGGCCACCGCCCTGGTGGTGCTCTGGATCTTCGTCTGGAGCGCCGGCGATCACATGAACTTCACCCTCGAGGGTCCGCTGGGGCTCAAGCTCGCCCGGCGTGGCGGCGAGGGGCGCCGCCTCGGTCAGTTTGGCGGCGCCAAGAACCTCGGTGGTCTGCTCGGCGCCGGCGCCGTGTTCCTCGTCGCCCGGCTGGTGGGCGACAGCTACACGGTCTTCTACCTGCTCGCCGCCGTCCTCGCCCTGGTCGCCGGCTGGAACTTCCTCCGCATGGACACCGGCCGTCACGACCCGCCGCCGCGGCGGTTCGTCTGGCGGCGCCAGTACGGGATCTTCTACGCCATCAGCGCGCTGTTCGGCATCCGCAAGCAGATCTTCTACGTGTTCGGGACCTGGGTGCTGGTGGACATCCACCAGGTGCCGGTCTCCACCCTCGCCACGCTCATGTTCCTGGGCGCGGGCCTGGGCGTGGTCCTGCGGCCGCTGCTCGGCGACGTGATCGACTGGCTGGGCGAGCGCACGGTGCTCGCGGCCGACGAGATCCTGCTCATCCTCATCTGCCTGGTCTACGCCTTCGCCGACGCGCTCTTTCCCACCGGGGTGGTGATCTGGGCCCTTTACGTGGCCTACGTCCTGGATCAGACGCTCTTCGCGCTGCGCGTGGCCCGCACCACCTACCTGAAGAAGATCGCCGTCGACCCCGCCGACATCACGCCGACCATGAGCCTGGGCGTGACCATCGATCACGCGGTGGCCATGAGCCTGCCGGTGTTCTCGGGCTGGCTCTGGGAACACGTGGGGTTCCAGTGGGTCTTCGTCATGGCCGCGGGCATCGCCCTGGCGGGGTTCTTCGTCTGCCTCAGGATCCAGACGCCGCCCCGCGGCGAGCCAGCAGTCCTGCCACCGCCGCCCGCAGCTCGCCGGGTGTGAATGGCTTGACCAGCCACGGCGTGTCGGGGTCCACGCCGCCGAGCGCGGTGTACTCCTCGCGGGCATGGCCGCTGATCACCAGCAGCGGGATGCGCGGCTGGCGGCGGAGCACCTGCTCGCGGACGCGCCGGCCGTCCAGGCCCGGCAGCGCCCAGTCCAGCACCACGAGGTCCACGGGCTCGCCGCTCGCGAGGTGCGCCAGGGCGTCCACGCCGTCGGCACAGGCGACCACGTGCAGGCGCTCGGCGCCC
>JAASSM010000221.1 GCA_021767885.1 bacterium
ACGACGATCCGGCCGTGATCGCCCGCCTGGCGGCCTGGTGGTCGCACCCCGGGTGGCTCGTGGAGCGGTGGTGCGCACGCCTGGGGGTGACGGAGACCGCCCGTCTGCTCGCCCATGCCAACACGCCCGCGCCGGTGACCATCCACGTGTTGCCCGGCCAGGATCCGGCCGTGGCCGCGGCCGCGCTCGACGACGCGGGCGGAGCCTGCGAGCCCGTTCCCGGCTTTCCCCGGGCGCTACGCCTGGTCGCGCGCCACGACCGCGAGAGCCTGCGGCGTCTGCTCGGCAGCACCGGCGGTCTGCTGGTCCAGGATGCCGCGGCCCAGGCGGTGGTGGACTGGCTCACCGACGCGGGCGACGACCTCGTCGCGGTGCCCGGGCCGGTGGTCGATCTCTGCGCCGCACCGGGGGGCAAGGCCCTTCACCTGCGGGCCCTGCTGCCCGCCGACCGCCTGCTGGTGGCCATGGACCGGCAGCCGCGTCGTCTGGGCCGGCTGCGGGAGAATCGCGACCGGCTGGCCCCGGCTGGCCTGCCGCTCCTGGTGGGCGACGGCACCCGCCCCCCGCTGCGGCCAGGATCGGTGGGCGCGGTGATCCTGGACGGCCCCTGCTCGGGGACGGGCGTGGCGCGGCACCATCCGGAGGGCCGCTGGCGTCTGCGGCCGGCGACCCTGGAGCACAACGCCGAGCGCCTGCTGGCACTGGCCCGGGCGGCCGCGGATTTGCTGGTTCCGGGCGGACGCCTGTACTATGCTACGTGCTCGCTGGAACCGGAGGAGAACGAGGACGTGATCGCGCGCCTGCTCGCCGAGCGGGACGATCTCGAGCCGGCCCCCGATCCCGGCGGCGCGGCCCAGCGCCGCTGGTGGGGCTGGCGTCGCGGCACCGACAGCTTCTTCGCGGCCCGTCTGCGGCGGCGTCCGCAGACCGGCGCGATCCCCCATACCACCGAGGAGCCATGAGCACGCGGGGCGGCATGAAGGTCTGGGAGTTCCTGCTCGTGGTCGCTGGCCTGGCGGTGGTCGGCGGCGTGCTGCTGGTGGCGGTGAACTTCACGGTCCTGCCGCGCATCGTCCACCGCAACACGGTGGTCGTGACGCCGGATCTGCGGGGGCTGAGCCTGGGGGGCGCCGGGGTGGTGGCCGCCGAGCACGACCTCGCCGTGGACGACGAGCGGGAACGCGCGCACCCCACCATCCCGGCCGGCATGATCCTCGAGCAGACGCCGGACGCCGGCAGCCCCATCCGCAGCGGCCGCACCATCCGCGTGGTCACCAGCAGCGGCCCGCCGGCGGGCGGGGTCCCCGACCTGGTGGGGCTCAACTTCCGCCAGGCGGAGATCACCCTGCAGCGGGAGAACTTCCGCCTCGGTCGGGTCTCGCGCCTGCAGCGTGCCGACATCACCACGCCCACCGTGCTGCTGCAGAACCCGCCACCGGGCCGCGAGCTGCGCAAGGGTCGGCCGGTGGATCTGGTGGTGGGCGAACCCGCTCCGGTCCAACTGCTCTGCATGCCGGACCTGAGGGGGGTCCCGCTCTATCTCGCGCGCCAGCGGGTGGCCGACGCGGGCTGCGTGCTCGCGCCCGTCACCTACGAGCGCACCGATCGCCACGAGCCCGGGGTGATCCTGCGGCAGGAGCCGGCTCCCGGCCGGCGGATTCGCAAGGGAGAGCGCATTGAGCTGGTGGCTTCGTCACCCTGAGCACGGCGTGGCGGTGGCACCGTCGCTGCTGTCGGCGGACTTCACGCGCCTGGCCGACGACATCGCCGACATGCAGGCCGCGGGTGTCGATCTGCTCCATCTGGACGTCATGGACGCCCACTTCGTCCCCAATCTCACCTTCGGCCCCTTCATCTGCGCGGCCATCCGCCGCAGCACCGACCTGGTCCTCGATGCCCACCTGATGATGACCGATCCGGACCGCTACCTCGAGCCCTTCGCCGAGGCGGGCGTGGACGCCATCACCATCCACGTGGAGGCGGACAGCCCGCTGACCGGCACCCTCGAGCGCATCGGCGGCCTCGGTCTGCGGCGGGGCGTCACCCTCAATCCCGGCACCGATCTGGCCACCCTCGACCCCGTGCTCGAGCGCGTGGACCTGGTGCTGGTGATGACCGTCCAGCCGGGCTTCGGCGGCCAGAGCTTCGATCCCCGGGGGCCGCGGAGGATCGCCGCGCTGGCCGCCAGGCGCGAGGCGGCCGGCCTCGATTTCGCCATCAGCGTCGATGGCGGCATCAACGGGGACACCGCCGCGGCGTGCCGTGCGGCCGGGGCCGACATCCTCGTCTCCGGATCCTGGCTCTGCGCTCATCCGGACCGGCCCGCCGGCGTCCGCACGCTCCGCGGAGCAGACGAATAATCAATTTGCGACACCGGGGTTGAGTGAATTTTATAATATGGTATGCTCTCGTATGTGAGTGTGCTCCGGCGGCACGTGCAGGCCGTGAACATGGAGCGCGAGAATCGACATGGTTTCGCAGCGGGGGAGACCCTTCGACCCCGGAGACCCGAGGAGAGGATCATGAAGCGTCTGTTATCTCTGGCCCTGGTGCTGGTGCTCGCCGGCGGCGTGATGGCCCAGGACAACTTCGGCATGTATCGCATGGTGGACGGGGAGTACGCCAACTACGTGATGATCGACGAGCTCACGCCGGGCGCGTCGCTGGATCTCTACATCACGCTCCATGACCCCAGCATCTTCTCGGTGGGCGGCTTCGAGGTGGGCATCGACATGCCCGACTTCGCCTTCGTCACCGATGCCGACCTGCGCGACGGCATCAACTTCGGTGGCGCCTTCACCAACCTGCTGGTGGGCTACACGGCGCCCATCCCGGCCCAGGAGGACGTCATCGTCCTGGCCACGCTGGTCACCACCGTGGGCGAGCCGGCTCCCGGCGTCTGCACCATGCACGGTGCCAACCCGCCGAGCATTCCCGGCCACGATGGCCCGGTGATCGCCAACGGGGCCAACCCCGACGAGCTGATCCCGTGCGGCTACGTCGACGGCACCGCGGACGTCTTCCTCTTCAGCGAGGTGGTCGCCGTGGAGACCGCGACCTACAGCGGCGTCAAGGCCCTCTTCCAGTAGTCTCCCGCACGCCCCGGATCGGGCCGGACCGGGCCCCGGACGCCATGTCCGGGGCCCGCTGGCGTCGGGGATCGGACGGCGCTCGCGATCCGGACGGGGCCAGGGCCCCGGGGCCCGGCCTTGCCCCGCCGGGGCCGATCTGATATATTTCCTCGCCCGACGAGCGACCTCAGGGGTGGGCCCAGCGGCCCGCCCCTGTCGTCGTGCGACCTGCAGATACGGAGCGGACACGGTGTTCCAGGATCTCACGCGCCGCCTCGAGGGCGCCATGCGCAAGCTGGCCGGGCAGACCCGGCTGACCGAGGACAACGTCAAGGAGGCCCTGCGCGAGGTGCGCCTGGCCCTCCTCGAGGCCGACGTCAACTACCGGGTGGCCAAGGGCCTGGTGCAGCGCGTGCGCGAGCAGGCCCTCGGCCAGGAGGTGCTCGAGGGTCTGGACCCCGCCCAGCAGGTGGTCAAGATCGTCCACGAGGAGCTCAAGCTGCTCCTGGGCGGCGAGACCGCGGAGCTGGATCTGCCGGCCAGGGGCATGGCCACGGTCATGGTCCTGGGCCTGCAGGGCTCGGGCAAGACCACCTTCTGCGGCAAGCTGGCGCGGCGCCTGATGAACGAGGGCCGCCGGCCGCTGCTCGTGGCCGCGGACATCTACCGCCCGGCGGCCATCGACCAGCTGGAGACCATCGCCGGGCAGGTTGGCGCACCGGTCTTCACCGACCGCGTCCGCAAGAACGCCGCGCAGATCGTCAAGCTCGGCCAGCGCAAGGCGAAGGACAACGACTGCGACGTGCTCATCGTCGACACCGCCGGCCGCCTGCACATCGACGACACGCTCCTGCAGGAGCTGAACGACATCGAGAAGACCGTGTCCATGGACGAGAAGCTCCTCGTCCTGGACGCCATGACCGGCCAGGAGGCCGTGAACATCGCCGAGCAGTTCGGCGAGCGCGTGGGCTTCGACGGCGTGATCCTCACCAAGCTGGACGGCGACGCCCGCGGCGGCGCCGCGCTCTCGGTCAAGGAGATCACCGGCAAACCGGTCAAGCTGGTGGGCGTGGGGGAGAAGCTGGACGACCTCGAGGTCTTCCACCCCGACCGCATGGCCAGCCGCATCCTCGGCATGGGCGACGTGCTGACGCTCATCGAGCAGGCCGAGAGCAAGATGGACCTGGACGAGGCCGAGCAGCTGGCCGACCGGTTCAACCAGGGCGAGTTCACCCTGGAGGACTTCCAGCGCCAGATCAAGCAGATCAAGCGCATGGGGTCGTTCAAGGGGATGCTCAAGCTGCTGCCCGGCATGGGCGGCGATGCCCTGGACAAGGTGAACGTCGATGACAAGCAGTTCGTGCGCGTGGAGGCCATCATCAACTCCATGACGCCCGAGGAACGCCGCCGGCCGGACGTGATCAACGGCTCGCGGCGCAAGCGCATCGCGCGGGGCAGCGGGACCAACGTCTCGCAGGTCAACAAGCTGCTCAAGCAGTACCGCGACATGCGCCGGATGATGAAGCAGATCAACGCCGCCGGCGGGCTGCAGGAGTTCGGGCAGCGCGTTCTCGGCGGCGGCGGCGGGCCGCACTAGGCGGCTCGCGATGGCGGTCCCGCGGGACCATGTGCACGCGGCGTGCATGGGGCACGTCGCGAAACCACCCGAGAGG
>JAASSM010000222.1 GCA_021767885.1 bacterium
AGCCGACGGCGGAGTCGCCGCCAGAGCGGAAGGCGCGGGCTCATGGCGGGTCTCCACCCCTTCTCGTCGGCCCCCCGCAGGCAGGGTCGCCAGTGGCGGGGCGCGCGTCAAGCACTTTCCGTGCCACCGTCGTCGGGAGGGCCCCGAACGGTCGGCCGCGCCCGCCTGCCGGCTTCGAGCGACTTCTCGGTCGCTTCCTCAATATCCTGCCGTCATGAAATTTACGACATCGCGCACGCCGCCACCAGGGCGGCGATCCAGTCGCGGTCTGGCTCCGGATCCCGCCGCGGCAGGCACCGCGCCGGGCCTCAGAGCAGACCCGCGCGCAGGACGTCGTGGATGTGCAGCAGCCCCACGGGGCGACGGTCCCCGTCCACCACGATGAGCAGGGTGATGGGCCCGGCCTCGCGCTCCTCCATGAGCCGCAGCGCCCGCGCGGCGAGCATGTCCGGGCCGATGGTCGTGGGGGTGCGGTTCATGGTCTCGGCGATGGGCCGGTCGAGGGCGTCCTCGTGCTGCAGCAGCACGCGCTTGACGTCGCCGTCGACGCAGACCCCGGCCAGGCGGCCGTCCGCATCCACCACGCAGGTGCCGCCGAGGCGCTTGCCCACGATCTCGGGCAGGGACTGGCGCAGGGTCATGTCCGCGGTGACCACCGGCAACTCCTCGCCGCCGTGCATGAGCTCCTCCACCCGCAGCAGCAGGCTGCGACCCAGCACGCCGCTGGGATGGAAGGTGGCGAAGTCGTCCCGGGTGAAGCCGCGGAGCGTCAGCAGGGCCACCACCAGGGCGTCGCCCATGACCATGGCCGCCGTGCTGCTGGTGGTGGGCGCGAGGTTCAGGGGATCGGCCTCCCGCTCCACCGGCACCGGCAGCACCACGTCGCAGGCGCGGGCGAGATCGCTGTCCTCGGCGCCGGTCAGGGCGATGGCCGTGACCTGGAAGTGCCGGCAGGTCTGGACCAGCCGCGTCACCTCGGGGTTGTTGCCGCTGCGGCTGATGGCCACCAGGACGTCGCTGCCGCGCACGATGCCCAGATCCCCATGGGCCGCCTCCACGGGGTGGATGAAGTGGCTGGGGGTGCCGGTGGAGGTGAGCGAGGCGGCGAGCTTGCGGGCCACGATGCCGCTCTTGCCCAGGCCGGTCACCAGGACGCGGTCCTCGCAGGCCAGGAGCGCGCGCACCGCCGCCACGAAGCCGGCGCCCAGGGTGCCGGCCAGCCGCTCCAGGGCGGCCACCTCCTGCAGGAAGGTGTCGCGGCCGAGGGCCAGGATGCGGGCATCGTCCACGGGGCCGGGCCGGTTCAATGGGTGACCTCCGGATCGTCGTCGGGCCGGCGCGCCGCCGCCAGGGCCCGGATGGCGGCCGCATGCTGGCCCCGGGCCTTCAGCAGCAGGTCGCAGACCTCGCGCACGGCGCCGCGGCCGCCGGTGGCAGCGGTCACCAGGTCGCAGGCCGCGGCCACCTCGGGCGGCGCGTCGGGGACGGTCACCGCCAGGGCCGCCGCCTCCAGGGTGGGCAGATCGAGGAGGTCGTCCCCCATGTAGAGGGTGCCGGCGGCATCGGCGCCCGTCCGCTCCCAGATCTCCGCCAGGGCGTCCAGCTTGTCGAAGCGTCCCATCTCGATGGCCTCGAACTTCAGGTCGCGGCACCGGCGCTGGACCATGGCGCTGGTGCGTCCGGTGAGCACGGCGCGCGCGACGCCCGCCTGCCGGAGCATCATCAGGCCCAGGCCGTCGCGGGCGTCGAACGCCTTGATCGCCTCGCCGGTGGGACCGTAGAGCAGCTGGCCATCGGTGAGGATTCCGTCGCAGTCGAGCACCAGCAGGCGGACCTCGGCCAGGCGCGCGGCGAGGTCCTTGCCCACCCGGGCGATCACCTCGCGGAGCCCGGCGTCGGCGTCGGGCAGGGGCCAGGACTCGCTCATGCCGCCACCTCCTCCCAGGCATTGTGAAGCTCGCGCAGCCGGGCGAGCTGCTCCACCAGGGCCGCGAAGCGTCCCAGCGGCAGCTGGCTGCCCGCGTCGCACAGCGCCCGCGCGGGCTCCGGATGCACCTCCAGGAACACGGCGTCCGCCCCGGCGCTCACCCCGCAGCGGGCCAGCGTGGGGATCAACTCCGGCGTGCCGCCGGTGGCCGTGCCCGTGGAGCCCGGCGTCTGCACCGAGTGCGTCGCGTCGAACACCACCGGGCGTCCGAGGCCCCGCATGATGGGGACGGAGCGGAAGTCCACCACGAGATCCCGGTAGCCCAGGAAGGTGCCCCGCTCGGTGAACAGGACGCGCTCGCCGCCGGCGGCGCCCACCTTGGCCGCCGCGTGCGCCATGTCCGCCGCGGCCAGGAACTGCCCCTTCTTCACGTTCACCACCCGACCGGTGCGGCCGGCCGCCTCCAGCAGCGACGTCTGCCGGCAGAGGAAGGCCGGGATCTGCAGCACGTCCACCACGCCGGCGGCGGCCGCGCAGTCCTCCGGGCCGTGGACGTCGGTGAGCACCGGCGCCCCCGTCTCGCGACCGATGCGGGCGAGCAGCTCCAGGCCCGCCTCGGGCCCGGGGCCGCGATAGGAGCCGGAGCTGGTGCGGTTGTCCTTCAGGTAGCTGCTCTTGAAGACGTACCCCACGCCGAGCCGCGCGCACGCCTCGGCCAGCGCGACGCCCGTGCGCACCATCTCCTCGGGCTCCTCCAGCACGCAGGGCCCGGCGATCACCAGCAGGGGACGACCCCGGCCCACGACCACGCCCTCGCGCACGGTCACCGGCACGGCCACGCTCATGCCGCACCCCCGCTGGCCTCGGCACGCTTGCGCCGGGCCTGATCCTGGTGGTCCACCGCCGCGCGGACGAACTCCCGGAACACGGGATGCGGACGGTTGGGGCGGGATTTCAGCTCGGGGTGGAACTGCACGGCCAGGAAGAACGGATGCCCGGTCAGCTCGAGGATCTCCACCAGCTGCTCGTCGGGCGAGGTGCCGGAGAAGACCACGCCCGCCCGGGCGAGCTGCTCGCGGTAGGCGTTGTTCACCTCGTAGCGGTGCCGGTGCCGCTCGCTCACCTCCGCCTGGCCGTAGCAGCGATGGGCCAGGGTCTCGGGGGCCACGCGGCAGGGCCAGGCCCCCAGGCGCATGGTCCCGCCCATCATCTGGATGTACTTCTGATCCTCCATCAGGTGGATCACCGGGTGGGGCGTGGCGGGATCGAACTCCGCGCTGTTGGCCATGTCCAGGCCGGCGAGGTCCCGGGCCAGGTCGATCATGGCGCACTGCAGCCCCAGGCAGATGCCCAGGAAGGGCACCTTGCGCTCACGCGCCCAGCGGATGGCGTTGATCTTGCCCTGGATGCCCCGGTCGCCGAATCCCCCGGGCACCAGGATGCCGTGGCAGTCCCCGAAGACCTCCGCCAGCTTGCGGTCGCCGATCTCGCGGCCCTCCAGGGTCTCGCTGTCCACCCAGATCTGGTCCACGCCCACGTGGTTGGGGATGCCCGCGTGGACGAAGCTCTCGGTGATGCTCTTGTAGGCGTCCTTCAGCTCGGTGTACTTGCCCACGATGGCGATGCGCACGCGGTCGGGCGGATCGAGGATCATGCGGGTCATGCGCTCCCACGTGGCGAGGTCCGCCTCGCGGGGCGGCTCGAGCTGCAGGCGCCGGCAGACCAGGCGATCCATGTGCTGCTGATGGTAATTGAGCGGCACCTCGTAGATGGAGCGCACGTCCTGGCCGTCGAAGATGGACTCCGGCGGCAGGTTGCAGAAGAGCGCGATCTTGCGGCGGGCGTCGTCGCCGATGGGCTGGCGCGCGCGGCAGATGATGAAGTCCGCCTGGATGCCGATGTTGCGCAGGGCGGCCACCGAGTGCTGCGTGGGCTTGGTCTTGATCTCGCCCGCGGCCTCGATGTACGGCACCAGGGTCAGGTGCACCGAGCAGGTGTCCTGCGGGGGCAGCTCGAGGCGGAGCTGACGGATGGCCTCGAGGAACGGCAGGGACTCGATGTCGCCCACCGTGCCACCGATCTCGGTGATCACCACGTCCAGGTCGGGGTCCTGCTCCGCCGGCAGGACGAGGCGCCGCTTGATCTCGTCCGTGACGTGAGGAATGGTCTGAACCGTGCGCCCCAGGTACTTGCCCTTGCGTTCGTTATAGAGGATGGTCTCGTAGACCTTGCCCGCCGTCAGGTTGTTCTCCTGGGACAGGTTCACGTCCGTGAAGCGCTCGTAGTGGCCGAGGTCCAGGTCGCACTCGGCGCCGTCGTCCAGGACGAACACCTCGCCGTGCTGGTAGGGGCTCATGGTGCCCGGGTCCACGTTGAGGTAGGGGTCGAACTTCTGCAGGACCACCTTCAGGCCGCGGGCGGTGAGCAGGTTGCCCAGGCTCGCCGCGGCGATGCCCTTGCCGAGGGCGGAGACCACCCCGCCGGTGACGAAGATGAACTTGGCCATCACGCGTTCCCTTCCGGCGACCGCCCCGTGGGGCCGCCCCCGCTCTGCCCCCGGCCCGGCCAGAGCGCGCGGACGCGCGCCAGGTCGGCCGGCGTGTCGACTCCCACCGGGCCCTCGCCGATCGGCAGCACGCGGACCGTCAGGCCGTTCTCCAGGGCCCGCAGCTGCTCCAGACCCTCGCACTGCTCGAGATCGCCCCGCGGCCAGGCCAGGAACCGGCGCAGGGCCGCCGCCCGCCAGGCGTAGAGACCCACGTGGCGCAGGGCCAGGCGCGCGGCCGGCGGCCCCTCGGTG
>JAASSM010000223.1 GCA_021767885.1 bacterium
CGGTGGGTGTTCGGCAGCCCGGTGAACAAGTCCGGCGCCATCACCACCGGCGCCCAGGCCGTGCGCGTGGCCAGGGACGTCCTGGGCGAGAACGCCGACGTCCTCGGCGCCGCCACCGCCGACCTGCGCGCGCTCGAGCCCCGCCGGGCCGCGGACAAGTGGTCCGTCCAGCTCCAGCAGTACTGGAACGACCACCCCGTCTGGCAGGGCCTGGTCCGCCTGGTCTTCCACGAGAACGGCAACCTCATGCTCATGGGCTCGACGGTCCATCCGCAGATCGACCTGGATCCGCGGCCGTCCATCTCCGCCATGGCCGCGGCCGATGCGGCCCACCGCGATCTGCCCTACCAGCCGCTCACGGGCGACCACTACACCGTCGATCCCGAATTGCTGGTCCTGCCGGTCCCCGTCTCCGAGACCGCCGTGGATCACCATCTGGTCTACCGTGTCCGCGTGCACACGGGCGATCCCCTGGGCGAGTGGATCACGCACGTGGACGCCCACACCGGCGAGGTGATCTGGCGTTACAACAACGTGCACTTCTTCGAGGGCACCGCGGTGATGGAGGTCCAGGAGCATAGCTGGTGCACCGAGGACGCCTTCTTTCCCGCCGCCTATCTGGACCTGAACGTCGACGGCCTCGGAACCGCCACCACCGACGTCGACGGCAACTGGTCCATCGACGGCGGCGGCGCCCAGGCGAACGTCTCCGCCCTGCTGCAGGGGTCCTTCGTGCGCGTCTACAACCAGAACGGCGCCGAGGCGGTCTACAACGGAGTGGCCTACGCCGGCACGCCGCTGGAGATCTCCTGGGACGACTTCAACGCCCGCCAGGACGAGCGGGACGTGTTCGAGGCCATCGGCCGCATCCACACCCTGTATCAGCAGTTCGATCCCGACTTCTACTACGTCAACCAGCCCATCAACGCGTACGTCAACCGCAACGACGGCTATTGCCCCGGCAACGCCTGGTGGAACGGCACCATCAACTTCTGCGCCGAGGGCAACGGCTACGCCAACACCGGCGAGCTGCAGCAGGTGGTGCAGCACGAGTTCGGTCATGGCGTGCAGGACGCCGTGATGGGCGGCTGGCAGGGCAACGAGGGCCTGGGCGAGGGCAACAGCGACATCCTCGGCAACCTCATCACCCAGGATCCCATCATCGGCCGCGGGTTCTACCTGGGCAACTGCAGCAGCGGGATCCGCAACTCCATCAACACGCTGCAGTATCCCCAGGACCTCAACGGCAGCGTGCACCACGACGGGCAGATCATCGCGGGCTTCAACTGGGACGCCATGGAACTGCTGCAGCTGCGCGACGGCCTGGAGGCGGGCACGCTCACCGCGGCGGCCAACTGGCACTTCGGCCGCCTGCTGCTGTCGCCGGCCACGCAGCCCGACCAGGTGATCGCCACCTTCACCGCCGACGACGACGACGGCGACCTCACCAACGGCACGCCCAACCATGACCTCTACACCGAGGCGGCCGAGAACCACGGCTTCGGGCCGTGGGTGCCGGAGATCCTGGTGGGCATGTTCGTCTACCATGATGGCGCGCCGTACCAGACGGACGTCTCCGGCCCGTACACCATCGAGTGCACCGGGGCTTCCCTCGGCGGCGGCGACGTGGACCCCGGCAGCTTCCAGGTCCACTTCTTCGTCGACGGCGGCCTCGAGACGGTGGTCCCGATGGCCGCGCAGGGCGGCGTGTGGACCGCGGAGATCCCGGGCCAGGACGCCGGCTCGCAGGTCCAGTACTACATCTCGGCCAGCAACACCCTGGGCGACCTGGGCACCAGCCCGCGCAACGCCCCGGTGGACCTGCATTACTTCGAGGTGAACACCGGCTTCGAGGACGCCATGGAGCTGGCCACCGGCTGGCGTGCCGGCGATCCGCTGGACAACGCCAGCACCGGCCTCTGGGAGCGCGGCGTGCCCACCGGCACCAGCTACGACGGCAACACCGTGCAGCTGGGCACCGACCACACGCCGGCGCCGGGGGTGAACTGCTGGGTCACCGGGGCCTTCCACAGCAGCAACAGCGCCGCGGGCGAGAACGACGTCGATGGCGGCCGCACCACCCTGTACAGCCCGGTCTTCGATCTGACCGGCGGCCAGGGCGTGCAGATCGCCTACTGGCGCTACTACACCAACGAGCACGGCGCCGCCCCGGGCCAGGACTACTGGCGCGTCGACATCTCCAACGACGGCGGCGAGAACTGGAGCGTGGTGGAGTACACGCGCCTGTCGGACGCCAGCTGGCAGCAGGTCTTCGTGGACCTCGCCGACCACTTCGCCACGCCGGAACTGGTCCAGCTGCGGTTCATCGCCGAGGACGCCGGCGACGGCTCCCTGGTGGAGGCCATGGTGGACGACTTCACCCTGGTGGGCGAGTTCCTCGACCCCACGCCGGTGCAGGACGCGCCCGGCCTGCAGCTGGCCTTCGATCTGCGCCAGAACCACCCCAATCCGTTCAACCCCAGCACCCGGGTGGCCTTCAGCCTGGACCGCAGCGGTCCGGCCAGCCTGCGGATCTTCGACGCCCGCGGGCGCCTGGTGCGGACGCTGGTGGACGAGGACCTGGCCGCCGGTGCGCATGCGGTCACCTGGCATGGCGACGACGGCGACGGCCGGCCCGTGGCGTCGGGCGTGTACTTCTACCGCCTGGAGGCGGGCGACCAGCGCGCCGAGAAGCGCATGATCCTGGTGAAGTGATGGCCGCCGCCGGCGAGCGATCGGGCTCGCCGGCCGCCCCATCCCGTCCCTCGCGGGCCCCGGAGCCGGCCACGGTCTCCGGGGCCCGTTCGCATGCCGGGACCTTGCGTGGAGCCCACAACATGGACTATTATGGTCCACGAAGGTCGCACGCCGCTTGCCCGCCACCACCTGCGGCCGTAACGTCACCATGACGATCCTGTATCCCCCGCACCGATCGTGCGCCCGGCCCGGAGGGCGCCGAGCTGCAAGGACCGCCATGATCGCCGTGCGCCGTTTCCGCTCGACCTCGCTCGCGTCCGTCCCGGTCCCGCCGGCTTCCTGGCAGGTTCTGGCGTTGGCCCTGGCGGTGGGGCTGCTGGCCGCGATGCCCGCGGCAGCGGCTCCGGTGTTCGGGGAACCGGTCGATCTCTCCCAGCCCGACGGGACGGTGGTGCCGGCCCGGGTCTGGGGTGACGAGTTCCACCAGCGCCTGGAGACGCCGGAGGGTTTCACCCTGGTCCGCGACCCCGCCAGCGGCTGGGTCTGCTACGCCCGTCTGGCAGGAGACCGGCTGGTGTCGACCGGCGTCCCGGCCGGCGAGCGCCCGCCCGCCGGCCTGGCGCCGGGCCTGCGGCTGCCGCCCGACGTGGTGGCCGCGCGGGTAGACGCCGCCCGCGAGGCGGCCGGCCTGGTCCGCAACGATGACGAGAAGATCGATTACCCGCTACCCGCCGCCACGGGAGAGGTCCGGGGCATCGCCCTGCTGGTGGACTTCAGCGACCAGCCCGCGGAGGTCTCGCCCGAGGAGATCGAGCGCTTCCTGAACGAGTCCGGCTACACCGGCGGGGGCAACAACGGGTCGGTGCGTGACTACTTCGCCGACGTCTCCGGCGGCCTGCTCGACCTCACCCACGAGGTCACCGCCCACTACTACCGCGCCGCGCATCCCAAGACGTGGTACGAGGATCCCAACCAGTCGCAGGGCTGGCGGGCGCGCCTGCTGGTGACCGAGGCCCTGGAGGACCTCGAACGCCGCGGTTTCGACTTCGACCGCCACGACGCCAACGGCGATGGCTTCGTGGACCTGGTCAGCCTCTTCTACGCCGGCACGCCCACCTGGTCCTGGGGTATCGGCCTCTGGCCGCAGGCCGGGCCCATCGGCTTCGCCGCCGACGGGGTCACCGCGCGCATCTGGCAGGTCTCGCCCATCGGCGAGGGACTCACCCTGGGGCTGCCCTGTCACGAGATCGGCCACGCGCTGCTGCAGTGGGCGGACCTCTACGACACCGGCGGCGATTCCTGGGGCGTGGGTCTGAACTGCATCATGTCCAATCCAACCGCCAACACCAACCCCCTGCAGCCGTGCGGCCCGCTGAAGATGAAGGCGGGCTGGACGCAGAACATCCTGCTCGACGGCGTCATGCTCGATCAGGTGTCGGTGGCGGGGGACAACCGCGTCTTCATCCGTAACCACCCGCTGGTGGAACAGGAGCTCTACGTGGTGGAGAACCGCCACCGCAGCGGCCGCGACGCCGCGCTGCCGGACGAGGGGCTGGCCGTCTATCACGTGGACTGGCGCGGCAACAACAATCGCGAGGCGCGGACCGCGGACATCCACTACATGGTCACCCTGGTCCAGGCCGACGGCCGCTGGGATCTGGAGAACGACGTCAACTGGGGCGACGACACCGATCTCTTCGGCGCGCCGGACTTTCCGCACTTCACCCCCGACACCACCCCGGCCGCGCGCTGGTGGCGCGGCCAGTCGGCGAACCTGTACCTGGAGAACATCAGCGCCCCGGGCGACACCATGACCTTCGACTTCGCCGACGGCATCGGCATCCTGCCGCTGCGGCTGAGCGCCGAGCCGGAGGCCCTGGATCCGCCGTGGCAGATCGTCGGCGCCGACGGCTACGTCAAGATCGGCCAGGGCAGCCGGCTGGTGCACGTGCCGGCGGAGGGGTCGTACCTGGTGACCTGGCGGACGGTGCCGGGCTGGCAGGCACCGCCACCGGCCA
>JAASSM010000224.1 GCA_021767885.1 bacterium
ACTGGACGTGGGGCGACGCCAACTACGGCGCCGGCGGCAACTTCGGCGGCGCCTTCGGGGCGGACTACGTGAACATGCAGACCCAGAACCTGTTCATGGAGTTCAACCCGAACAAGCAGTGGTACGTCAACCTGGGCCTGCAACGCCTGTACGACAACGTCCGCGTGCCCTGGTACACGCTCACCGACAACCTGCTGCAGCAGGGCTTCCGCCTCGCCTTCTGGGGCTCGGACGCCACGGGCCTGAGCGCCCACTGGTTCCAGGCCAGCGACGCGCGCTGGAAGGCGGGCGCCTGGCAGCTCTACGAGAACAACGTGGAACAGGACGACGACGTCCAGCTCTTCGAGCTGCAGTACGAGCGCGACCTGGGCATCGAGACCACCGCCGGCCTGGCCTTCTACTACGCGCGCGACCACGCCAACGGCGAGGGGGGCGTCTCCATCCTGGGCCAGGGCCTCAACTCGAGCCTCAGCCGCTACAACGGCGTCTTCAACTTCGACCTCGGCAACGTGGACCACACCGCCGACGTCTTCTGGACCGGCCTGCAGTTCCACACCGACCCCCTGCTGCAGCAGGGCCGCTTCGGCTACAGCGGCTTCGTGATGTACAACTTCGGCGAGGTGCAGAGCGAGGCCCGCGACGTGACCATCGGCGGCCTGGCGGCCAACCTGCGCACCGCCTTCCGCTACGGCCGCGCGCCGCGCGACCAGATCACCCTGGAGGGCATCTACACCACCGGCGACAGCGACAACGTCGCCGACGGCAAGTACAGCGGTGTGCTGACGGGCAACAACTGGACCTCGCCGGGCTCGGTGTTCATCGGCCACGGCCTCTCCATGCTCCTGCCGCACGGCACGGTGGTCAACCGCTGGAACGCCGCGGTGGTGGACATCCAGAACATCGGCTACGGCCTGACGGCGGGGATCGTCACCGCCAGGCGCGAGCTGATCCCCAACAAGCTGCGCCTGGAGAGCGCCCTGGGCGCCGGCTGGGCCAGCGAGGTCCCCGCGGGCGTGGACAGCTTCATCGGCTGGGAGGCCAACGCGGGCCTGGTCTGGACGCCCAAGGTGTACTTCGACGTGGAGCTGCGCCTGGCCCATCTCGCGCTGGGCGGATTCTACGACTGGGACGAGGTCAACGGCGGTCTGCAGGAGCGCCCCCTCGATCCCTGGACCGTCTTCGCCAACGTCAAGTGGATCATGTTCTAGGAGGCCGCCATGAAGCGACTGATCACCATCCTGCTGGGAGCCGTGCTGGTCATGATGTTCTGTGGCTGCTCCTCCACGCGCGAGTACTACCACCTGCCCACGCTCGAGTTCGACGAGGTGGACTACGCCTACCCCGTGCACCACGCCGAGGTGGACGGCATGGACATCGCCTACCTGGACGAGGGGCAGGGCGACCAGGTCCTGCTGCTCATCCATGGCCTGGGCACCAACGCCAAGGGCTGGCTGCGCAACCTCCCGGCCCTGGCCGCGGAGCACCGGGTGATCGCCCTGGACCTGCCGGGCTACGGCCGCTCCAGCAAGGGCGCCTACCCCTACTCCATGCGCTTCCACGCCGAGACCTGCGCCGGCCTGCTCACCGCGCTGGGCATCGACCGGGCCGTGTGGGTGGGCCATTCCATGGGCGGGCAGATCGCCATGACCGCGGCGCTGGAGCTGCCGCGGCGGGTCGAGGCGCTGGTGCTGCTGAGCACCGCGGGCTTCGAGCCGTTCACCGAGGGCGAGGGCGACTGGATGAAGAACGCGGCCACGCCGGAGTTCTTCCAGGACTCCACCGTCCGGCAGATCGCCGCCAGCGTGCACGGCAACTTCCACCGCACGCCCGAGGAGGCGGAGTTCTTCATCACCGACCGCATCCAGATCCGCGGTGCCGAGGGCTTCGAGGACTACACCTACGCCGTGTGGCGCAACGTGGCCGCCATGCTCGACGGGCCCACCCACGAGCGCCTCGAACAGATCGACGTGCCCACGCTCATCGTCTTCGGCGAGAACGATCGCCTGATCCCCAACCCGTACCTGCACGGCGGCTTCACCCGCGACGTGGCCGAATCCGGCCACGCCCGCATCGCCGGCAGCGAGCTGATCATGCTGCCGCAGACCGGCCACATGACCATGTTCGAGCGCCCGCAGGAGGTCAACCAGGCCATCCTCGCGTTCACGGACGACCTCTAGCGAGAAGGAGAGCGGAAGCATGCGCGAGATCGTCATCGCCGCGGCGCGACGCACCGCCATCGGCACCTTCGGCGGGGGCCTGAGCTCCCTGCCGGCCCACCGGCTCGGCGCCACGGTGATCCGCCAGGTCCTGGCCGACGCCGGCGTGGCGGCCGACCAGGTGGGCGACGTGATCCTGGGCCAGATCCTCACCGCGGGCGCCGGCCAGGGGCCCGCACGGCAGGCCGCCATGGCGGCCGGACTGCCCGAGACGGTGCCGGCCATCGGCCTGAACCGCCTCTGCGGCAGCGGCCTGCAGGCGGTGATCGACGCCGCCCGGCAGATCGCCCTGGGCGAGGCCGAGGTGGTGGTGGCCGGCGGCCAGGAGAGCATGAGCCAGGCGCCGCATCTGCTGCCCGGATCGCGCGGTGGCAAGAAGATGGGCCCGTGGGAGCTGCAGGACAGCATGGTGGCCGACGGCCTCTGGGACGCCTTCAACGACTACCACATGGGCGTGACGGCGGAGAACCTGGCGCAGAAGTACGACCTCTCCCGCGAGGAGCAGGACGCCTTCGCCGCCGCCAGCCAGCAGAAGGCCGAGCGGGCCCTGGCCGACGGCGTCTTCGCCGACGAGGTGGTGCCCGTGGAGGTGCCGCAGCGCCGGGGCGACCCCCTGGTGGTGGACACGGACGAGAATCCCCGGCCGGGCGTCACCGCCGAGGCCCTGGCGAAGCTGCGGCCGGCCTTCCGGAAGGACGGCACCGTCACCGCGGGCAACGCCTCCTCCATCAACGACGGCGCCGCGGCCGCGGTGGTCACCAGCGCCGAGCACGCCGCCGACGCTGGACTGCCCGTCCTCGGCGTGATCCGCGGCTGGGGCGTCGCCGGCGTGGATCCGGCCATCATGGGGATCGGGCCGGTGCCGGCCACGCGCCAGGCCCTGGCCATGGCCGGCTGGGATCTGGACCAGGTGGACCTGGTCGAGGCCAACGAGGCCTTCGCCGCCCAGTCGCTGGCGGTCACCCGCGAGCTGCGGTGGGATCTGGAGAAGGTCAACGTCCACGGCGGCGCCATCGCGCTGGGCCACCCCATCGGGGCCAGCGGCTGCCGCATCCTGGTCACCCTGCTGCACGCCATGCGGCGGCGCGAGGCGCGGCGCGGGCTGGCCACGCTCTGCGTGGGCGGCGGCATGGGGGTGGCCCTGCTGGTGGAGCGTCCCTAGCGCTCCGGATCGCGCCTGCATCGCGGCTCACGGCGCGGCCCGTTGACGGGCCGCGCCGTCCCTCCGTACCGTCACCGGTGGTTGAGTGGCCCTGTTCAGTTGGTGTATCATCACCGCAGGAGGCCCTGCCGTCCGCCCGTTCCCGGAGGGGATCGCCCATGTCCAGCCACCGCCCCGGCGCGCCCGTCCGCGCCCTCGCCCGCGCCGCCCTGATCCTGCTCGCTCCCGCCGCCCTCCTCGCCCAGCCACCCGATTGTGTCCCGTACGACGACCTGCCCGCCGTCGGCGCGGCCTGCGCCCTGGCGTACGACGACGCCGTCTCCCACGCCGCGCCGTATCCGCCCGGCCACGTCCTCGTGCACCAGGCGGGCCAGCTCGAGGTCTACGCCGTGGACGGCCCGGCGCCGCAGCGCGTGGGGCTGCTCACCGGCCTGGGAAACTGCTACCGCGAGCAACCGGCGGTGGTGGGCCCTTACGTCTTCCTCGCCCAGGATCCCGGCCTGGTGGTGGACCTGACCGATCCGACCGCGCCCGTGGTGGCCGCGGAGCTGGACCAGGACTACAACGGCTTCGCCGTCCACGGTTCCCTGCTGGCCGCCGCCGGCTACCTCGAGACCCACCTGCTGGACGTCACCGATCCCCTGGCGCCGGTCCACCTGGGCACCATCGATCGCAGCGGCCGCCTCGCCTTCCTGGGCGAGGACCTCGCCATCCTCGGCACCGGGATCTGGACCTACGACCTCGCCGACCCCGCCGCGCCCGCGCTGATCGGTGCTCTCGAGTACGAGACCCACTCCAGCGGCTCCGGGCCGTACAGCTACTACAGCGCCACGAGGGTCCTGGACGCCCGCCAGCGCGGCGACCAGCTCATCCTGCTCACCAACTTCTACCAGCAGTACGGATCCTGGGTGTACGGCAACGTGGAGATCACCAACACGGTCCGCCGCCGCCGCCTGGACGTCAGCGACCCCCTCGCGCCGGTGGAGGTGGCGGTGGCCGGGTCCCACGTCACCCATGACGTCCATCCCATGCTGGACTACGCCCTGGCCGACCTCGGCGACCTGATGATCGCCGGCCGCGAGGTCTTCGATCCCTCCTCGGCGGACCTCGCCACCCTGACGGTCCTGCCCACCGGCGTTCCCATGCCCGGCGGGGTGATCCCGCGGGAGGGCGGGGTGATCGTCTGCGACGACAACACCGTCAGCCGCGTGGCCCTGGCGACCTCGCCGCCGGACCCCATCGACAACCTCGTGCCGCCGCTCGACCACGCCGGCGACATCACCGGGCGCTTCCGGCAGGCCGGGGTCAACGACGGCTTCCTGGTCCACGTCACCA
>JAASSM010000225.1 GCA_021767885.1 bacterium
CAGCAGGTGGGGTTCGTCTTCCAGACCTTCAACCTGCTGCCGCGCAGCACGGCCCAGCAGAACGTGGAGCTGCCCCTGGTCTATGCAGGTGTGGGGGCGGCGGAACGGCGCGAGCGCGCGGCGGCTGCGCTCCGGCAGGTGGGCCTCGCCGACCGTGGCCACCACCGGCCCAACGAGCTGAGCGGCGGCCAGCGGCAGCGCGTGGCCATCGCCCGCGCCCTGGTGGGCGAACCCTCGCTGATCCTGGCCGACGAGCCCACCGGCAACCTGGATTCCCGGACCAGCGAGGAGATCATGGCGCTGCTCGGCGAGCTCGACCGGGGCGGCCGCACGCTGATCCTCGTCACCCACGAGACCGACATCGCGGCCTACACCCGCCGCATCATCCGGCTCCATGACGGTGAGGTCTCCGCCGACGAGCGCCATGAGCCCCGTCCGGTCTAGGCGGCCTCACGAGCCCGCGGCGGGCACGGGCCGTGGCCGGGGTCGCCATCCGGCGTGCGCCCTGGCGTTCCTGGGCCTCCTGACGACCATGCTGGCCGCCTGTGGGCCGGCACCGTCGCTCTCCAGCGATCCCCTGCAGGGCGGTCGCGGGCTGGAGGCCTGGGTGAGCGTCACGCAGGATTCCACCGGGGCGATCCAGCCGGGCGTGACCGTGTCCCTGCCATACCGCTCGCTCATCTTCCGCGAGGATCCCCGACGCGGCGGGCTGGTCAGCGGCCTCGATCTGCAGGTGGTGGCCCTGCGCGGCGATCAGCAGGTGGGCGGCGGGGTGGCGGCGCGCGAGGTCCGCGTGGCCGATCATCCCGACGCCGGCGCCCGGACCGAGCTGGTGCTGACGGCGCCGCTGCGGATCCGCGGCACCGCACCGGTGGACCTGGAGGTGCGGGCGCGGGTCCAGGCCACGCGGCGGGTCTGGACGCGGCGGCTCGGCTTCGCCCCGGCCTCGCTGGCGGCGATGCCGGTCTGGATCACCGCCGTGGAGACGGGGCTGCCGCCGGCGGATTCCGGAGGTCGCCTGCTGACCTCCGCGACGGCGGGCCTCGATCTGGCGGTGACCCTCCAGCGCCAGCTGGACGGTCCGCCGTGGCCCGAGGCGGGGATCGAGCTGATCAGCGAGGTCGCCGCACCGGCCCTGGACCGGCCCCGCCGGCGGCGGACCACCGTCGCGCCGCTGGGTGCGGCCGACACGACGCGGGTGGTCCATGCCTGGCCGCTCTCGCGCCTGCCCTTCGGACGCTCCCGGGTGACGGTGGCGCTGGAGACCCGCCGGGACGACGAGGTGTTGCGCTTGCCGCGCGAGCCCGCGCTGGAGCTGGTGAACCTCGCCATCCCCTTCGCCGACGATCGGGCCTGGCGTCGGCACCTGGGCTGGCTGGATGGCCGGCTCCCGGCCGCCGTCCGGGACTCCCTGGCCGCGCTGCCGGCCAGCGACCGGCCGGGCGCCTGGGCGGGGATCTGGACCGCCATCGGCGAGGTCGACGACGTGGCGCCGGAGGCCGCCGAGCGGCGTCATCTGCAACGGATCGTCACCGCCGACGATCGCTACAGCTCGTTCGGCCGGGGGGCCCTGAGCGATCGGGGGCGCGTCTACATCCGGTGGGGCGAACCCGCCCGCGTGGAGACCTTCGCCGACCCGCACACCGCCGGCGCCATGTGGCAGATCTGGGTCTATCCCGAGCGCGGCCGGCGCGTCCTGTTCTTCGACGCCCATGGCTTCGGCGATTTCCGCCTGCGGCGCGAGGAACCGCTCCTGCCCTGATCGCGGCGTTGGCTGGGCGGACCATGCGCCGCCGTTCCGGTCCCGGGCTCAACTTCCGCGGCCAGCTGCCGATCTCCACGAGGACCCACCGGACTCGCTGCGGAGGCGGCATGTACTTCTGCTGGTTCTACCCCACCGGGCTCGACGTCGAGCGCCGCCGTCATCCCTGGTTGACCCTGGCGCTGCTCGGGTCCCTGCTGGCTGTCTTCGCCTGGCAGAACTGGGGGGCGGGCTCGTTGCCCGTGCACCCCTGGTCGCTGATCTTCTACGTGGGCGACGGCCGGCCCTGGACCGCCGTCACCGCCCTCTTCCTGCATGCAGGCTGGCTGCACCTGCTGGGCAACCTGATCTACCTGTGGGCCTTCCTGCCCACCCTGGAGGACCGCCTGGGACCGGGCGGCGCGCTGGTGGCCTATCTGCTCACCGGCGTGGCCGGCAACCTCGCCCATGGCCTGGCGGCCTGGCAGGGCTGGGCCGGGCAGGGCGGACTGGGCATCCTCGGGGCCTCGGGCGCCATCTCCGGTCTGCTGGGCTACGCGCTGCTCCGCCTGCCCTACGCCCGGGTGGCCGTGGCGTACTGGGTGCTGGCGCCGCTGATGGGCCAGAGCCGTGCCGGTCGGGCCTATCTGCCGTTGCCCGGCGCGGTGGCCCTCTGGCTGCTGCTCCAGCTGGTCAGTGCGCTCGTGGCGCCGTGGACCGGCAGCGGCGTCTCGTATCCCGCGCATCTCGGCGGGTTCGCCGCGGGCGCGCTTCTTGCCCTCTCGCTCGGTGGCGTGGGCGAAGGGCGCGCCGAGTCGCACCTGGCGCGGGCGCGCCGCTACCTGCGCCGTGGCGAGGGCTGGGCGGCCGCCGGGGAGTTCACCGAGTATCTCGAGCAGGCCGAGCCCGATCCCCAGGTGCAGGTCGAACAGGCCCGCGCCCTGACCATGGCCGGAGCGGTGCCGCAGGCGCTGGAGTCCTATCGGCAGGGCGTGCGGCAGGCCGTCCGCGGCGGACGCTGGGACCTGGCCCTGGAGGCGTACCTGGAGGGGCGGCGAGGTCGCCCCGGTCTGGGGCTGGCGGCGGACGAGCTGGCGGCCGTGGCCCACCGCGCGGAGAAGGCCGGTCGCCAGGACGTGGCCCTGCGGGCCTACCGCGATCTCATCCTGCACGACGTCAGCCATCCGGCCGTCCCGCGCGCGTGGGTGCGCCTGGTGCTCCTGCTGCACGCCGATCCCGCATCGCGTCAGGAAGCCGCCGGCTGGCTCGAGCGCGCGCGGGACGCCCTGGGCCCCGGGGCCTGGCGCGACTACCTCGACCGGGTCTTCATCGCGCCAGCAACTGCGCGTGCAGGCGGCGCGACAGTTCCGTCAGCTTCCCGGACGGGGCCAGGATCCTGATCACCTGGCCATCGGTGCGCAGGGGAGCATGGGGCAGGTCGCAGCCGGCGAGGGCTCCACGGACGTCGGCCAGGGCGCCCGACCAGGCCTCGGGAGGCCGGCCGGCCAGGGAGATCACGCCCACTGCCGCCTCCCAGTGGGCCATGACCAGCTCCGGTTCGGCCTCGGCGAGGGCCAGGGCGTCCTCGGCCACCGGCGCGAGCGCGGCCGCACTGCCCCAGCCTTCCCAGTACCAGCGGTCGCCGGCGGCGAGCCATTCCGCGGTCAGCGGGGCGGCGGTGGCGGCGCGGCGCGCCAGGGGCGGCAGGCCGGGATGGGGTTCGGGTTCGAGGGACCCGAGCACGAGGCGCGCCTGGTCCTCGGCCACGGTCAGGGCGAGGGGTTCGAAGAGCGTGGCCGGTGGCGGGGGCGGCGCCGCCGCCGCGGTGATGGTGGTGCCGGGGCCGGGGGCGAAGCTGGAGCCCACGAAGATGGGCACGCCGTGCTCGGCGGCATACTCCACCGCCCGGCGATGGACCACGCCGCAGCCGGCATCGGCGACACGGAGCAGGTCCTCGTAGTCGAGAGCCTCGAGCCTGCGGGCGTCCGGTACCCGCTTGGGGTCGGCGGTCATCACGCCGGGCACGTCCTTGAGGATCTCGCAGCGCGCTGCACCGAGGGCGTGGGCGAGGGCCACGGCGGAGGTGTCGCTGCCACCGCGGCCGAGGGTGGTGATCTCCTTGGTCTGTTCACTGACGCCCTGGAACCCGGCCACGACCACGACCTTGCCGGCGGCCAGGGCCTCGGGCAGACGGATGGGACGCACGGCCACGATCCGGGCGTCGTTGTGGCTGGTGTCGGTGATGATGCCGGCCTGGCTGCCGGTGAACGAGACCGCCGGCACGCCCTCCGCGGCCAGCGCCATGCAGAGCAGCGACATGGTGGTCCGCTCGCCCACGGTCAGCAGCATGTCCAGTTCCCGACGCGGAGGCTCCGGGTTGGCCTGCCGGGCGAGCGCCACCAGGCGGTCGGTCTGGTCGCCCATGGCCGAGACCACCACCACCAGGCGCAGGCCCTGCTCGTGGGCGCACCGCAGGTCCCGCGCCACCTCCCGCAACCGCGGGATGTCGGCCAGGCTGCTGCCACCGTACTTGCGGACCACGATGGGACCGTCGGGATTCCGGGCAGGGTCGATCAAGGTCCAGCCTCCGTGCCGAGGGTTCCGCCGCAGGATAGGCCAAGGGCGCCGCGGCGACAAGCGCGGGCCCGCGGGCGTCCCGCCAGGATCCGAATGGTGATTCGGTGCGCCTGCCAACGTGAAAAAGAGTTGCCGCCTCGCGACCCGTCTGTTAATTTCGACCTGCCTCCGCCGGGGTTATGTCTTTGGAAAACAATGTTTTACGAAATCAGATGGTGGAGGTCGGGCGGCCGGACGCCACCGTGGCCGCGCCCGCGGACCTGGCCGAGCGCCACCGCCTGCAGCGGCATGGGGCCCGCAGTCTCGGGACCGCCGAGCTGCTGACGCTGGTCCTGGGACCGGGTGGACGGCCGGCGGCACCGCTGATGGCGCGCCTGTTGCTGGAGCGCTATC
>JAASSM010000226.1 GCA_021767885.1 bacterium
CCAGCAGGTGGCCGAGGCGCTGCGCAAGCACGGCCTCCGCGCCGAGGCCGACGTGCGCGACGAGAAGATCGGCTTCAAGATCCGCGAGGCCGAGACCATGCGGGTGCCGCTGATGCTCGTGGTGGGCGGCCGGGAGCAGGAGGAGGCCACGGTGAACCTCCGCCGGCGCCACGAGAAGGAGCAGCGCACCCTCTCGGTGGAGGCCCTCGCCCAGGAGATGCTTGACGAAACGGCCCGCAGGGCCTAGATTCTGCCGGTTATCACAGGGCCCGCCCGGACACAGGGACTAGGATCCGGGCGGTGCCGAACAAGCAGAGGTCCGCCTCTCACCGTGACTCGGCCCCCGCGGCGATCCGCCGCGCCGGTGGACGACACGGTCGACGATCCCGAGGCGGGCGCGTGCGCCCGCCTCGTCGCGTCGGGTCCGGAAGCATCCGGGCGAGGGGGAGGGCCGCGGCAGATCGAGACCAGGAGGTCCGCTCATCAAGGCCAACAAGACGACCCGCGTCAACCGCATGATCCGGATCCCGCGCGTGCTGGTGGTGGACGAGGAAGGCACCCAGCTGGGGCAGATGGATACCCGCGATGCCCTCGCCCTCGCCGAGCAGAAGGGCCTCGACCTGGTCGAGGTGGCGCCCATGGCGCGGCCGCCGGTCTGCCGCATCATGGACTACGGCCGGTACCGTTACGAGCAGAGCAAGAAGGCCCGCAAGGCCCGCCAGAGCTCGCAGACGGTGAAGATCAAGACCATCAAGTTCCGGCCCAAGACCGACGACCACGACTACCAGTTCAAGAAGAAGCACATCGAGCAGTTCTTGCAGGCTGGCAACAAGGTCAAGGTCATCATGCAGTTCCGCGGGCGCGAGGTCTCGCATCTGGACCTGGGGCTGGAGTTCCTCCAGCACCTGATCGAGGAGGTCTCCGAGTACGGCGTGCCGGAGTCCCGTCCGCAGCGCGAGGGCAAGCTGGTGAGCTTCATCATCGCGCCGCGCAAGACCAAGCCGGCCCCCAGGGCCGAGGAGAAGGGCGACGATTAGCGCCCGCGAGCCAGAGTTTCCTGACCACGCCGCGCGGTCGGACGCGCGGACACCGCGACCAGAGAGAGGACCACCATGGGCAAGGCGAAGATGAAGACCAACCGGGCGGCGGCCAAGCGGTTCAAGCTGACCGGCAGCGGGCGCATCAAGCGCGGCAAGGCCTATCATGGCCATCTGTTCACCCGCAAGAGCCCCAAGCGGCTGCGCAACCTCCGCAAGTCGGGCATGCTCGCCCCCGCGGACGAGGCCCGCGCCAAGAAGATGCTCGGGGTCGGCTGACCCATCCCCGGTTCGTCGAACCGCACCAAGATCCAGGAGGCAGAACCATGCCCAGGGCAACCAACAATCCGGCCGCCAAGCAGCGGCGCAAGCGCATCCTCAAGCGCACGAAGGGCTTCTTCGGGGCGAAGAAGGGGCAGGTCCGCGAGGGGCGGCATGCCGCCGACCGCGCGATGGCCTACAGCTACCGTGACCGCAAGGTCCGCAAGCGCGACTTCCGTCGCCTGTGGATCACCCGCATCAACGCCGCGGCGCGGGTCAACGGGCTGAGCTACAGTGCCTTCATGGGCGGGCTGAAGAAGGCGGAGATCGACATCGACCGCAAGGTCCTCGCCGATCTCGCCGTGCACGACGCGCCGGGCTTCGCGAAGCTCGCCGACGTCGCCCGCAACGCGCTCTAGACCACCGACGCTGACACCTCGGGGCCGGCCGCCAGGCGCGGCCGGCCCGACGAAAGGTCTCCCTCACCATGCAGGAAGCCATCGATCGCTTGCGGCAGCAAGGGCTGGAGCGGATCGCCGGGGCGTCCGATGCGCAGGCGCTGGAGTCCGTCCGCGTCGCGCTGCTCGGCCGCAAGGGCGAGCTCACGGGCCTGCTCCGTGGCCTGAAGGACGTCGGCGCCGAGGAGCGGCCTGCCATCGGTGCGGCTCTCAACCGCCTGAAGCAGGAACTCACCGCGGCCTTCGCGGCGCGCGAGTCCGCGCTCGCCGGCGCCGAGGAGGCTCCCGCGGACCTGGACCTCACCCTGCCCGGTCGAGCGCCGGTGGCGCTGGGCACCGCGCATCCGCTGCTGACGGTGGTCGAGGATATCTGCGACATCTTCTTCGGCATGGGTTACGACCGCGACGAGGGGCCGGAGGTGGAGCTGGACTACTACAACTTCACCGCCCTGAATTTCCCGGACGACCACCCCGCGCGGGACATCCAGGACACCTTCTTCCTCGGCGATCAGATGCTCCTGCGGACCCAGACCTCGCCGGTCCAGGTGCGGCTGATGGAACGCCAGAGGCCCCCGCTGGCCTACGTGTTCCCGGGCCGCGTCTACCGCAACGAGAACGCCGACGCCTCGCACTCCTCGGAGTTCTACCAGATCGAGGGCCTGCGCGTGGACCGCAACATCAGCCTGGTGGACCTGCGGCAGACGGTGACGGCGTTCGTGGCCAGCTTCTTCGGCGGCGAGCGCTCCATGCGCTTCCGGCCGCACTTCTTCCCCTTCACCGAGCCCTCGGTGGAGGTGGACATGGAGTGCGTGGGCTGCGGGGGCCGGGGCTGCGGGATCTGCGGGCAGACGGGCTGGCTGGAGATCATGGGCGCGGGGATGGTCCACCCCAACGTGTTCGCCGCGGCCGGCTACGAGCCCGACGCCTACACTGGCTTCGCGTTCGGCATGGGCATCGACCGCATCGCCATGCTCAAGTACGGCATCGACGACATCCGTCTGCTCTACGAGAACGATCTCCGCTTCCTCAACCAGTTCCGAGGTGTGCTGTGAAGATCAGCCTGGATTGGCTCGGGGACCTGGTCAACTGGGACGACTCCCCGCAGGACCTGGCCACGCGGCTGACCGCCGCCGGCCTGAACGTCGAGGGCATCGAGGAGGTCGCCCAGTCCTGGCCCGAGGTGGTGGTGGCGCGGGTGGTCACCTGCGAGAAGCATCCCAACGCCGACCGCCTCAGCCTCTGCACCGTCGATTGCGGCGATGGCGATCCGGTTCCGGTGGTGTGCGGCGCGCCCAACGTGCGGGCCGGTCTGCACGTGCTCTTCGCCAGGGTGGGCGCCGTCCTGCCGGGGGACTTCCGGATCAAGAAGGCCAGGATCCGCGGGGTCGAGAGCCGGGGCATGATCTGCTCGAGCACCGAGCTCGGCCTCGGGTCCGATGGCACCGGCATCATGGAGCTGCCGGAGGACCTGGCGCCGGGCACGCCGGCGGACCAGGTCTACGGCTACCGCGACACGGTCCTCGACATCGAGGTCACCCCCAACCGGCCGGACTGGCTCAGTCACCTCGGCGTGGCTCGTGAGGTGGCCGCCCTCTACGGCACCAAGGTCTCGCCGCCGCCGGTCCTCAAACCGGCCCAGGGGCAGAACCTGGGCTGGAAGGTGGAGATCGAGGACTACGCCGACTGCCCCCGCTACACGGCCTCCGGTGCGGACGGCGTGCAACTCGGTCCGGCTCCCCTCTGGATGCAGAACCGCCTGCGTGCGGTGGGCCAGCGCCCGGTCAACAACGTGGTGGACATCACCAACTACGTGCTGTTCGAGCTGGGCCAGCCCCTGCACGCCTTCGATCGCGATCGCCTCTCCGGCGGCGTGATCACCGTGCGCCGGGCGGGCCGCAAGCAGACCGTCACCACCCTGGACGATCAGCCCCGGCAGCTCGAGCCGGACGACCTGGTGATCGCCGACGGCGACGGTCCGGTGGCCCTGGCCGGCGTGATGGGCCTGGCCAGCAGCGAGGTGTCGGCAGAGACCCGCAACCTGCTGCTGGAGAGCGCCTTCTTCGCGCCCTCGCGCGTGCGCGCCTGCAGCCGGCGTCTGGGTCTGATCAGCGAGAGCAGCTACCGCTTCGAGCGCGAGGCGGACTGGGAGATGGTGCGGTTCGCCGCCCACCGCGCCCTCTACCTGCTGCAGGAGCACGCCGGGGCGGTGATCTGCGGCGACTTCGTCGACCGGGCCGATCCGGACCGCCAGCCGCGGCCCGACCTCAACCTGCGGGTCCACCAGGTCAACCGGGTCCTGGGCACCAGCCTGGACCAGGAGCAGGCGGCGCTGCTGCTGCAGTCGCTGGGCCTGAAGGTGCAACCGCTCAGCAGCCAGGTGGAGGCCAAGACCATCAACCTCAAGGTGGCCGTGCCGGCGTTCCGGCGCGATCTGATCCAGGAGGTGGACCTGATCGAGGAGATCGCCCGGGTCCACGGATTCGATCGCGGCGACCGGGGCGGTCACGCACCGGTGCCCTTGCATGGTCGCACCCGCGGCCGCCGCGAGCAGGTCCAGCAGCGCCTCCGCGGCTGGCTGCCCGCCTGCGGCTACCACGAGGTGGTCACCTCCACGTTCTTCTCCCGCGAGCAGCTCACGGCTCTCGGTCTGCCCGACGGGGACGTCCGGGCCGAGTGTCTGGCGGTCTCGAACCCCCACCACGGGGGGGAGACGCTGCTGCGCACCAGCCTGGTGCCGGCGTTCGTGGACGTGGCCCGGCGCAACCTCAACGCCGGGGCGCCGGCTCCCGTGCGGCTGTTCCAGCTCGGCCGGGTCTTCTGGCCGGCCGGCCGCCGGCCCGAGACGGTGCGGCACGAGCAGGAGAAACTGCTGCCGCAGGAGCCCTGGCTCCTGCAGATGGGCCTGGCCGGCGGTGGCCTACCAGACGGTCCGGGAGGCCTCCCCGGCGA
>JAASSM010000227.1 GCA_021767885.1 bacterium
AACAGGGCCGGGTCGAGGACATCGGGCCGGTTGGTGGCCGAGATCAGGATCACGCCTTCGTTGGATTCGAACCCGTCCATCTCCACCAGCAGTTGGTTGAGGGTCTGCTCCCGCTCGTCGTGCCCGCCGCCCAGGCCGGCGCCGCGGCGGCGGCCGATGGAATCGAGCTCGTCGATGAAGACGATGCTCGGCGCCGACTTGCGGGCGTCGGCGAAGAGGCTGCGCACCCGCGAGGCGCCCACGCCCACGAACATCTCCATGAAGTCCGAGCCGGTGATGCTGTAGAACGGCACCTCCGCCTCGCCGGCGGTGGCGCGGGCGAGCAACGTCTTGCCGCTGCCCGGGGGCCCCACCAGCAGGATGCCCCTGGGCGGGGTGCCGCCCAGCCGCCGGAAGCGATCCGGATCGCGCAGGAAGTCGATGATCTCCTGCAGCTCGGCCTTGGCGCCCTCGATGCCGGCCACGTCGTCGAAGGTGGTGCGTTCCTCGGTCTTCTCGTAGCGCTGGGCCTTGTTCTGGCCGATGGAGAAGATGCGCTGGCCCTGCGAGCGCATGCGGGAGATGAACAGGACCCCCAGGCCCAGCAGGAGCAGGATCGGCAGGGCGTTGAGCAGCAGCAGCCAGCCGCCCCCCTGCTCCACCACCTCGGCCTCCACCGTCACGCCATGCTCCTCCAGCAGGGGCAGCAGCTGCGTGTCGCCGAAGGGCGGCATCACGGTGGCGAACTCCAGGGTGGGCGCCGGCCCGTCGGCCGGCGCCTGATCTGCGGCGGCCGTGGCGTCGCCGGCGCCCGGCCCACCGGCCGGGGCGCGGGCGGCCGCCGCGGAATCGCCCGCCGCCCGCGCCATGGTGCCGGTGATGCGCTGACCGTCGATGTGCACGCTGAGCACGCGACCCGCCCGCACCTCCTGGCGGAACTCGCTGTAGGCGAGCTGGCGCTCCGGCGCGCCGGCGCCGTCCATGGCCCGGTAGCTCCAGAGCATGACCACGAAGGCGAGGATCAGGAAGAGCCAGATGCGCCAGCCGCTGATGGCGGGAGGGCCGCCGGTCGGCCCTCGCGGCCCACCGGCGGCACCTGGCCCGCGAGACCCGTCCTGGCCCCCGGCTCCGCCCCCCGGCTCCACGGTTCCGTCGTCGCGTCGCCGGTCGTCGGCGTTCTGCTGGCGGGCATCCGGATGCATGGGACCTCCTCGGGCACGGGGGATCACTCGCTGTCGTTGCTGAAGAGGTAGTCGCCGCCGCCAGCGTGCTGGTGGCAGGCGATGCAGCCCTCGCTGGCGCCCTTGGCCACGCGTCCGGCCAGGGCCACGCCCTGCTCGTTGTCGGCCACCGTCCCGTCGGCGCCGTACTTCACCCAGAACCAGTCGTCGTTCTGGGGATCGTAGCCGGCGTCCCGCTGGACCATGACGGTGACGGCCTGCAGGTGCGCGTCGCGGTCCTGCTGCACGGCCCCGGCGGTGAGGCCAGGCCCGCCGTGATTGTCCTTGACGATCACGTGGTAGGGCTCCCCGTCGACGGTCACCAGGTTGTAGAACATCTGCAGGTAGGCGCCGTGAGGGGAGGTGCCCTCGTAGATGCCGGATCGCATGGGCCAGTCGCGGTAGCCATCCATCTGTTGCCAGAGGTCGTCGGCGAACTCGCGATCCTCGGGACCGCCGAAGGGCTGGCCGGCGGCCGTCGCGGCGCCGAGGATGACCAGCGCCCCCATCAGGAACGCCGACCCGAGTAATGAACGTGGCATGGCGTCACCTTTCGCTGCGCCCGCGGCCCGGTGGCGGCGGGCGGGTGTCGTCATCTATCCCACCCGTAGGCGGGATGCCGCCGGGACACCAGCAAACGGGCGCTGTCGCCGACCGGTCTCGACCACGCAAACGACATCTTGCCAGCACCTTGCCTCTTCCTGGCCGGTTGTTCGCGAGCGATCGGAGAGCCATGCCACCGGTGCGCCCGCCGTGCCCGCTGGCCCCGGGGCGGGCGGTGGCCGAAGGCATCGCTTCCCCTACGTTGGGCGTGAGAACCCGAATGACTGGAGGATCCGATGTCCGACTATCACGAGTCCTGGGAGGCCCTGCCCGAGGCGGCGCGGGACATCCACCGCGCCCTGGTGAGCCTGAAGGAGGAGATCGAGGCGGTGGACTGGTACCACCAGCGCGTGGTCATGGCCAGCGATCCACAGCTGCAGGCCGTCCTGGCCCACAACCGGGACGAGGAGATGGAGCATGCCTGCATGACCCTCGAGTGGCTCCGCCGGAACATGGACGCCTGGGACGAGCACCTGCGCACCTACCTCTTCACCGAGGAGCCCATCACCGAGATCGAGGACGCCGACGAAGACGAGGAGGCCGGGGCCGGCTCCCCCGACGAGGCCGCCGGCCTGGGCATCGGCAAGCTGGAAGGAGGCCGCTAGCATGGGTCTGCTGCGACGACACATCGCACCGCTCTCGCCCGAGGCCTGGCAGGAGACCGAGGACACCGTCCGGGACGTCCTGCGCGCGCGCCTGAGCGGGCGCCGGGTGGTGGACGTGAGCGGCCCGCACGGCCTGGACAGGGCCGCGGTGGGCCTGGGCCGGCTGGAGGTCCCGAAGTCGAAGACCCGCCAGACCGTGGGCTACGGCGTGCACCGGGTGCAGCCGCTGGTGGAGGCCCGGGCTGGCTTCGAGCTGGATCTCTGGGAGCTGGACAACCTGGCGCGGGGCGCCGAGGACGTGGAGCTGGGCCCCGCCGAGCAGGCAGCCCGCGACCTCTCCGACTTCGAGGATGGGGCCATCTTCAACGGGTTCCAGCCCGGCGGCATCACCGGCCTGATGACCCTCGAGGAGCACGAGCCGCTGCGGCTCGAGCTGCAGGTGGAGGCCTTCGCCGGTGCTGTGGGCACCGCGCTGCTGCTGCTGAAGGACCACGCCATCGGCGGCCCCTACGCCCTGGTGCTGGGCCCGGCGGCCTACCGCTGGGTGGACTCGCAGTCCTGCGGCTATCCGCTGCGGCGGCAGATCTCGGGCATCTTCGGTGGCGACATCATCTACAGCCCCGTCATCGAGGGCGGCCTGCTGCTCAGCCTGCGCGGCGGCGACTTCGAACTCACGCTCGGTCAGGACATCGCCCTGGGGTACGACGCCCACGGCGCCGACCAGGTGAAGCTGTTCCTCACCGAGTCGTTCACCTTCCGGGTGATCGAGCCGGCGGCGGCGGTGGTCCTCAGGTCCGTGTGATGATGCGCGCGGGGTCCGGTCAGAGCCGGGCCCCGCACCGCTTGCAGAAGATGGCATCCGGGTCGTGCCCCTCGTGACTGCACTGGGGACAGACCTGGGTGCTGATCACCCGTTCCGGGTGCCGCTCGCGCTCCACGCGGGTCATCTCCGAGGCCACGATGCCCGTGGGCACGGCGATGATGGCGAAGCCGAGGACCATGACCACCGCGGCCACCGCCTGGCCCAGCGGCGTGCCCGGCGAGATGTCGCCGTAGCCGACGGTGGTCATGGTGACGATGGCCCAGTACAGGCTGCGCGGGATGCTGTCGAAGCCGTGCTCCTCCCCCTCGATCAGGTACATCACCGACCCGAACACCACCACCAGCGTGATCACCGTGAAGAAGAAGACGGCGATCTTGCGCCGGCTGCTGCGCAGGGCGCGGAGCATGACGTTGGCCTCGTCCAGGTACTGCACCAGCTTCAGGACGCGGAAGATGCGCAGCACCCGCAGGATCCGGATCACCAGCAGGTACTGGGCGCCCGGGAACAGGAGGCTGAGATAGGTGGGGACGATGGCCAGCAGGTCGACCACCCCGTAGAAGCTGGTGGCATAGCGCAGGGGCCGGCCGATGCAGCCGAGGCGCAGGAGGTACTCCACGGTGAAGAGGATGGTGAAGCCCCATTCCACCGCGATCAGCAGGGAACCATGGCGTTCGCGGATGGGCGCCACGCTGTCGAGCATCACCGCGGCCACGCTCAGCAGGATGCTCCAGATCAGCACGAGGTCGAAGAGGCGACCGGCCCGCGTGTCCGCCTCGAAGATGATCTCGTGGAGTCGGGCACGGGTGGGGCCCTGCGGGGCCGGGCTGCGGGCAGGATGGGTCATGCGGGCATGATAGGGCACGGCCATGGCGGCGTCGAGCGATAGGTCCCGCGGGACTCCGGCCGGCCCGGGGAGCCCTTGGGCCCAAGATATCGCGTCCGGATCGCCAGATTGGCTCAATATCTTGTGGTTATTCTTGACTGTTGTGGTCTTCTCTTCTAGTCTCTGCCGTCACCCGCTGGCCGCTCCCCGCCCCGCGTGATCGAGGATCCCGCGCCGGAGCACCAGCCCACGGACCGACCACCCCAGCCCCGGAAGGAGACGAGGATGCTGGCCACCAGGGTCGTCAAGCGCACCGGCGAGGTCGTCGATTTCGACGCCGGCCGGATCCGGTCCGCCATCGCCCGGGCCGTCCAGGCCTGCGATCAGACCATGCCCGAGGACGAGCTCGAGGCCGTCGTCGCGCGCGTCTGCGAGGAGATCGCGGGCCGGTTCCGCGAGTTCTTCCCCAACGTGGAGAACATCCAGGACCTGGTGGAGAAGCACCTGGTCCTGGCGGGCCGCTACGAGATCGCCAAGGCCTACATCCTCTACCGCGCCGACCGGCAGCAGGCCCGCACCGAGGCCCGCGAGCGCGCCGCCGAGGAGGCCCGCCTGGGCAAGCTGACCGCAGTCAAGCGCGATGGCCGC
>JAASSM010000228.1 GCA_021767885.1 bacterium
CCCGACGCCACCCGGCGCTCGAGGTCCTGGTTGGTGGCGGAGATCAGTCGCGCCTCCATGGGCAGCGGCTGGTTCTCGCCCACGCGCTCGAAGCGCCGCGTCTCCAGGACGCGCAGCAGCTTGACCTGGGTGGCCAGGGGGATGTCGCCCACCTCGTCGAGGAAGAGGTCGCCGTCCTGCACCTCCTCGAAGCGGCCGATGCGGTGGCGGTGGGCGCCGGTGAAGGCGCCGCGGACGTGTCCGAACAGCTCGCTCTCGAGCAGCGACTCGTTGAAGGCCGCGCAGTTGATCTGCACGAAGGGCTTGTGGCGGCGGGGGCCCAGCTCGTGGATGGCCTGGGCCACCAGTTCCTTGCCGGTGCCCGATTCGCCGGAGATGATCACCGCCGCGTCGCTCTGGGCCGCCTTCTCCACCAGGGCGAACACCCGCCGCATGGCCGCCGACCGGCCCACCAGGCCGCAGAAGTCGTCGGACTGCTGCAGCCGGCTGGTGAGCTGGACGATCCGCTGCTCCGCCGCCAGCAGCTCGCCGATGTCGGTGACGTTCTCCACCGAGCCGATCACCGTGCCGCCATCGTCCCGCACCAGCTGCGAGCTCTTGAGCACCTTCAGGCACCGGCCGTCGCGGGTGAAGATGTGGCAGTGCTGGCGCACCTTGCCGCCGTCGGCGAAGAGCTGGCACCAGTGCTCGCCGCACCGCAGGCGGTTCTGGGAACACTCGTCGCAGCCGAGGATGGTGCAGGCCTGGCCCTCGAGCTCCTCGCGGCGGTAGCCGGTCATGCGCAGCAGGGCCTGGTTGACCATGAGGATGCGGCCGTCGGGGGCCACGAGGAAGAGGCCGTCGTGCATGCTGTCGATGACGTCGGCCAGGACGCCGGGCAGGGCGGGACGGATCATGCGGACTCCTGATCGGTCGGTCGCGGTGGCTTGACAAGTGTAAAGCGCGGCCTTGCCAGGCGTCAAATGCGACGCCGGGCAAGGCCGCGCCCCGACGCGGTCACCGCCCCTGATCGGGTCGCCGCAGGTACAGCCAGCTCGGATCCTCGCCGGCGTCCACGGCCGCCAGCGACTCGGCCACCAGCAGGCCGAACTCGTCGTCCACGGCCAGCGCATCGAGCTCGCGCCAGAGGTCCACCGCCCGATCGCGCCGGCCCTCGCGCCAGTGGCAGAGGCCGAGGAAGTAGCCGTTGGTGACGCGGACGGGGGGGCGGTCGTCCACCATCAGCTCCTGCAGCAGGTCGCGCGCCTCCTCCAGGCGGCCCTGCTGCATCATCACCACCGCCAGCGTGTTCTGCGACCCGGCGTCGTCGCTCAGCGCCAGGGACATGCGCACCAGGTACTCGGCACGGTCCAGCTCGCGACCGGCGCAGGCCAGGTACCAGGAGAGGTTGTTGTTGAGGCTGGTGTCCAGGGGGCGGTCGTTCTGCACGTCGCTCATGGCGGCGATGGCCCGATCCCACTGCCGGGCGCTGGCGTGGATGTCCGCGTGGAAGAGCTGCACCACCGGGGCCGGCAGCGTGCCCTGCACCCGGTCGAGGAGGTCGCGCGCCTCGTCGAGGCGATCGGAGGCGAGGTAGCCCTGCAGCTGGTTCATGGCCAGCTGGAGGGAGTCGACCTCGGCGGTGAGCAGGGCCAGACGCTGGACCTGGCGCTCGGCGAGCTGATCCTGCTGGAGGCCCAGGTACTGGCCGATGAGGGTGTAGCTCAGGCCCGCGCCGCCGAAGATCTCCTGCGCGCGTTCGTAGAGGGCGATCACGGCCGCGCGGTCGCCCAGCTCGGTCTTCACGTCCACGGCCGTGCCCAGGAGGTAGGGATCGCGGGGCGAGCGCTCGAGGCCCACGGTGATCAGGGAGTCCGCCTCGAGGTAGTGATCGTCGGTGATGGCGATGCCCGCGGCCAGCAGGAACGGCACGCCGCCCACCTCCGGCCGGGCGAGCACGCCGGCGAGCAGCTCGCGGGCGATGGCGCGGCGCTCGCGGCCGGCCTCGCCGCGGCCGCCCATGTCGCCGCCGAGGATCTGCATGGCCGCCTGGACGGCGAAGTCGTGGTCGTCGGGATGCTGGCGGCAGTACTCCCGCAGCTGGGCGACGCGCCCGGGGTCGCCCTGGCGCTGGTAGCGGATGGGCTGGTAGGTGGCGACGCGGTAGCTGAGGACCTGGTCGTGGACGCGGGCGTAGTCCGTGGCCGACCAGGTGCGCTCGGTGTACCGCTCCTCGCGGCCGATCTCCAGCCAGCGGCGGCCGTCCTCCTCGCGCAGGTCCACCGTCACCTCGCCGCGGTAGTCGGGGGCCCGCACGCGGATGGGCGCGTGACGGTCGGTGATCCGCCAGCCGGCGCCCTCGTGGGCCCGGATCCGGGACCGGAAGCGCTGCGGGGTGGCCAGCCGGACGCCCAGCTCGCGGCCCTCGGGGGAGACCAGCTCGAGGTCGTCGTCCGGGGCGCCCACCCAGACCACGCCGGCGTCGTGGTCGTCGGGATTGGCCCAGGCGGAATCGCGGAGGACCGCGGCGATCTCCAGCCGGTCGCAGCCCACCGCCCGGCTCTCCCAGCGGACCAGCCGCAGGCTCTCGCTGGCGTGGTTGCCGGCCACCAGGCGGGCCATGGACCGGTGGATGCTCGTGTCGGGGAGGTCGAACAGCTCGCCGACGTTCCGGGCGGTGGTGCCGCGGACGCGGGCGAGGACCTCGGCGCGGAGCATGCCGCCCGCCTCGGGGTAGAGGTCCACCTCCACCGCGAGCATGGGTTGCTCGAGGTCCCGGTCGGGGATCTGGACGATGTGGCCGTCGCCGTCGGGATCGATGAGCAGGCCCTCGAGGCCGAGCACGTCCGCCGACAGGCCCGTCAGGCACTCGCCGCCCAGGGTGGGGTCGCAGAAGACGCCGCCCGCGACGTCGGGCACGTGGGCGATGAGGTGGTCGAAGCGGCCGGAGTAGGGGAAGCCCTTCTCCAGGGGCAGGCTCGGGCGCGTGCCCACCAGGACGGGCCGGCACGCGATGCCCAGGCAGTCCAGCAGGGCGGTCAGGGTGGCCACCTTGTCCTTGCAGTCGCCGTAGCCCCGGGCGAGCACCTCGGTGGCCGGCGTGGGGACGAACCGGCCGTCGCCCAGCTCGATGCCCACGTTGCCGACCCCGGCCTGCAGGTGCTCGTAGAGGCGGGTGAGGCGGGCGAGGTCGTCCTCGGCGCCGGCGGTGAGCTCCCGCGCCACGGCGCAGAGGTCCTCGTCGCCGGCGGCCTGCGGCCAGAACTGTTCGCCGTAGACGGCGGCCAGGCGGTCCCAGTCGTGATACGTGGTCACGCCCACGCGGTGGGCCAGGACCTCGTCCATGGGGGCGTTCTCGTCGAAGCTGACGGGCGCCGCGTCGCGGACCACCCAGGTGTGCAGGGTGCCGCCAGGGACGTCGGTGCGCGCGGCGGCGACGGGGGCGTGGTCGTCGTGGATCCGGGCCTCGACGCCCTCGGCCACGATCACCTCCAGGCGCTCCTCCTTCTGGGGTGCGCCGAAGCCGAAGAAGTACTCGAAGGCCTGGCCCAGGCCCAGGAACCCCACCAGCTCCTCCTCGAGGCAGTAGTCCACCACGGCGCCGGCCTGGACGCCGGAGAAGGGGATCACCAGGTCGCGGGCGTCGCTGACGTCGGCGGTGTCGTTCTGGGGCGAGGTGATCATGATGCTCGGGCGGGGCACCTCGCGGACCTCGCCGTCTGCCGTGATCACCCGGGCGGCCAGGACGCGGGGCTGGCCGCGGTCGGCGGCGAAGGTCACGCGCACGGTCTGGTAGCTCGCCGCCCCGCTGCCACGCAGGATCTGGACGGTGAGGTGGCGGCGGCGGCGGAGCTGCTGCCGCGACGCGAGATGGTAGGTGTGGCGGTCGCGCAGGACCAGCACGTCGGCGTCGGGGTGGTCCGCGGGGTCGGCGCGGCGGGCGATGATCCAGTCGGTGGCCTCGTAGTCCAGCGACAGGCCGCCGAAGCCGGCCGCGGTCTGCAGGGCGTCGGGCTCGCGGTAGGTCTCCACCGCGCCGCCGGCGGCGAGGACGGCCTCGCGGACCGACGTCCGCTCCGGCCAGGCCTCCCGCAGCGGCAGCAGCACGTCCCGGGCCGCGCGGTGCTCGCCGCGGCGGGTGAGCATGCGGCCGGTGGCCAGGACCACGGCCGGGGCAGCCGGCGCGACGGCCTGCAGGCGGGCCAGCGCGGTGTCGGCGAGGGCGGACCAGCCGGCGCCCTCGGCGTAGACGGGGATCATGAGGAGCTCGTCCGGCAGGGTGGGGCCGGCGGCCAGGAAGTCGGCGAGGGCCTCGCGCGCCCGCTCCGGCTGCCCGGCGTGGATGGCGGTGTCGATGCGCACGCCGAAGAGGTCGCGGGGGGCGAAGGGGTGCGCGGCGAGCACGGCGATCAGCTGCTCGGCGGTGGCCTGGTCGTCCGCCTGGCCGCAGCGGCTGGCCGCCAGGCCGAGCAGCGGGACGTGGTCCGGCCGGGTGGCGAGGATCCGGTGGGCGAGCGCGCGCAGGCGCGCGGTGTCGGGGATGGCCGATGCGGCGTGGACGGCGTGGAAGAGGAGCGTGGTCTCCGCCCCGGGCCCCCAGGCTCCGAGCAGCCGGTCCACCTCGGCGTGATCGCCGCGGCGGCCGGCCAGGTCCACCAGCACCCGGGCGGTGGCCTGCTCGCCGAGCACGCCGGTCCACCGCTCCGCCAGCGCC
>JAASSM010000229.1 GCA_021767885.1 bacterium
CCACCTTGCCCAACGTGGAGTACGAGGTGGTCATGAAGGGCGGCGAGGTGCAGCTGTGCGAGAACCCGGCGCTGCTGCCGGACGAGCGGGAGATCGCCGAGATCCGCGAGCCCATCGTGCACGCGTCGGTGATCACGCCCAAGGATTACGTGGGGGCGGTGATCCAGATCTCCCTGGAGCGGCGCGGCGTGCAGACCAAGATGGAGTACCTGGACACCGAGCGCGTGAACCTGGAGTTCGACATCCCGCTTTCCGAGCTGGTGGTGGACTACTACGACAAGCTCAAGTCCGTCACCCGCGGCTACGCCTCGCTGGACTACGAGTATCGTCGCCACCAGGCGGACAACCTGGCGCGCCTGGACGTGCTCATCAACGGCGACCCGGTGGACGCGCTGACGTGCATCGTCCACCGCGACAACGCGTACTCCTGGGGCCTGAAGCTCTGCCAGAAGCTCAAGGAGCTGATCCCGCGGCAGATGTTCCAGGTGGCGATCCAGGCCGCGGTGGGCACCCGCGTCCTGGCCCGCACCACGGTCAAGCCCTTCCGCAAGAACGTCACCGCCAAGTGCTACGGCGGCGACATCTCGCGCAAGCGCAAGCTGCTCGAGAAGCAGAAGGAGGGCAAGAAGCGCATGAAGCAGGTGGGCTCGGTGGAGATCCCGCAGGAGGCGTTCCTGGCCGTCCTGCGGGTCGAGCGCTGACGCTCGCCCCGACCCCGAGAGCCGATCCGAAAGCCGAGTCACCGATGAGCGACAGCGCCGACCCCAGCACCCACCGCGCCGCCCGCCGCCGCGAGCAGAAGCGTCAGGACCAGCAGCCGGCCGGCCGCGTCAAGAGCGCGCCGGGCTGGCGCCAGACCGCCTGGGAGTGGGTCAAGGCGGCGCTCTGGGCCCTGGCCGTGGCCCTGCTCATCCGGCAGTTCCTCTTCCAGGCCTTCACCATTCCCACCGGGAGCATGAAGGACACCCTGCTCATCCACGACTACCTGTTCGTCAACAAGTTCCTCTACGGCGCCAAGTCCCCCGAGCGCATCACCATCCCCTTCGCCGGCAAGACGCTGGTGGACGGCCTGCCCCACTTCCGGCTGCCCGCCATCCGCCAGCCGCGCCAGGGCGACATCATCGTCTTCGAGTTCCCCGAGAACCGCTCCGTGGACTACATCAAGCGGTGCGTCGCGGTGGCGGGCGACACGGTGCTCGTGCGCGACGGCATCCTGCGCGTCAACGGCGAGATCTACGAGTCCAACTTCGCCGACCGCGACGGCGACCACTCCTGCGTCCCGGACTGGCGCAACGCCGAGGGCTGCCCCGAGCCCCACAGCCGCCTGAACCGCAACGCCATGCGGGCCTCGCCCCTGAACCACACCTTCGGCCCCTACGTGGTGCCTGCCGATCACATCTTCATGATGGGCGACAACCGGTACAACTCGCAGGACAGCCGTTACTGGGGCCCCCTGCCGCTGGACCACGTCCGCGGCAAGGCGGAGATCATCTACTGGTCCTACGAGAGCACCTTCTTCGTGCCCCGGTTCGAGCGCCTGCTCAAGCTGGTGGACCTGCCGCCGCAGCGCGCCTGGGTGCAGCCGGCGGTTCGCATCGGGGTGCTCGCGGTGATCATCGGCACCGTGGTATACTACCGCCGCCGCGACCGTCGCCTGGAGGCCTCGAGCCGGGAGTGACGCCATGTTCCGGACCGCCCGCCCGCGCGTGATCATCCCCCTGATCGTCCTGGGCACGGTGGTCCTGGCCCTCACCATCGGGTCGCGGCTGCTCTACACGCCATACCGGATCCCCACCGGAGCCATGCTGCCGAACCTGCAGCCGGGCGACGTGCTGCTCGCCAGGCACCTGGGGCCGGACGACCCCGTGGCCCGCGGACAGATCCTGGTGTTCGCATATCCGCGGAACCGGTCCGTCGACTACGTCAAGCGCTGCGTGGCGGTGGCCGGGGACACCGTCGAGGTCCGCGAGGGGCTGCTGCGGGTCAACGGCGAGATCTTCGAGTCCGCCCTGGACGACCCCGCCGCCGACAACTCCGCCGTTCCCGGATCCGTCCCGTCCTGCCCCGCGCCGCACACCCGGCACGATCCCGGCGGGCGCCAGCGGTCCCCCGTCAACGAGCGGTTCGGCCCCGCGGTGGTGCCCGCGGGCCACCTCTTCATGATGGGCGACAATCGCGACGACTCCCTGGACAGCCGGTACTGGGGGCCGCTGCCCCGGGACCTGGTCAAGGCCCGGGCCGTGGTGTTCGCTCATCCGCTGCGTCCCGCGCGATTCGGCCGTCAGGTGCGCTGATGACGCCGGGCGGCCTCGGCCTCTACCTGCACGTCCCCTTCTGCGGTGCCATCTGCAGCTACTGCCATTTCGCCCGCACCGACCGCCACGACGCCGCGCTGCGCGCGCGCACCGTCCAGGCCATGATCCGCGAGCTGGAGCTGCGCCGCGAGGCCTGCGCGGTGCTGGGGGCGGGCCGGCGCACGGTGCGGACCTGCTACGTGGGGGGCGGCACGCCATCGGTGCTGGCGCCGGAACGGTTCAGCGAGCTGCTCGCGGGGACCCTGCACCGTCTGCCCCGCACTGCGGACTGCGAGGTCACCGCCGAGGCCAACCCGGAGTCCCTCACCGCCGAGCTGGCCGCCGCCTGGCGCGCGGCCGGCGTGAACCGCGTCAGCCTGGGCATCCAGAGCCTGGATCACCAGGTGCTGCGGCTGCTCGGCCGCGCCTGCGATCCGGCCACGTCGCGCCGGGCGCTGGCCCTGGCCAGCCGCACGTTCCCGCGGGTCGCGGCGGACTGGATCCTGGGGCCGGGGCTGTCGCGCCGGCGTCTGCTCGCCGAGCTGGACCAGGCGCTCGATCTGGGCGTGGAGCACGTCTCGCTGTACGTCCTCGAGCTGCATCCCGGCACCCCCATCGCCCGCGCGGTGGCGGCCGGCCGGCTGACCCTGCCGCCCGATCACCAGACCGAGGACCTCTACCTGGCCTGCGGCGAACACCTCGCCCGCCGCGGCCTGGCGCAGTACGAGGTGAGCAACTTCGCACGGCCGGGCGCCGAGTCGCGGCACAACCGCGCCTACTGGGACGGCACGCCCTACCTGGGGCTGGGGCCGTCGGCCAGCAGCTACTGGGGCCGTCGCCGCAGCAGCAACAGCGCCGCCCTGCCGGCGTACCTGCGCAGGGTGGAGGCCGGCGAGGTGCCCGAGCAGGTGGTCGAGCCGCTGACGCCCGCCGCCCGCCGGCTCGAACGCCTGGTGCTCGGCCTGCGGACCGCCGCCGGGGTGCCGCTGGCGCTGCTGCCGCCGGGCGCCCTGGATCTCGACGCCGGCGAGCGGGAGGGTCTCTGGGACACGGCGCAGGGCCGCCTGCGGCTCACGCGCCGCGGCTTCCTGCGCATCGACACCATGGAGGAGCGGCTGGCCGCCGCCTGTTGACCCCGTGGGCGGACCGTACTACCTTGTGGCCCGCCAGGGGTCCTGTCCGGGCGCGAGCCGGGGTCGAGTCCCCTTTTTTGTGCCGCAGGCCGGAGCTGCGAATGGCCATGATCAGGAACCGGGAACGCGCCGACGAGATCCTCGACGCGGTGGTCGGGCTCAACGTGGAGACCGGCCGCCCGGTGAGCAGTGCCCTGGTGTCGCGGGCGCTCCGCGGCGCCTACAGCCCGGCCACCATCCGCAACGTGATGAAGCGGCTGGAGGAGGAGGGCTACCTCGAGCAGCCCCACACCTCGGCCGGCCGCCGGCCCACCGACCAGGGCTTCCGCCGCTACGTGGACCGCATGCTCAGCGGCTGGCCCCTGGGCCGCTGGGACCTGCCGCGACCCCTGGCCCGCGAGGTGGCCCACGGCCTGACGCGCCACGCCGGCAGCCACGCCATGGTCCGGGCCCTGGCCCTGCTGCTGAGCCGCCTGTCGGCCAACGTGAGCATCGTGCTGGGGCCGAGCTGGGAGCAGGTGCGCTGCCTGCGCGTGGAGCTGTACGCCCGCGGCGAGCGGCAGTACCTCATGGTGCTGGTCCTGGAGAACGCCATGGTCCGCACCCAGCTCACCGATCCGGGCGAGGACGTCACGCCCCAGGTGGTGGAGGAGGCGGCGCGGCTGCTGAGCGAGCGCATCGCCGGCCGCACCGTGGCCGAGGTGCGCGACGGCGTGCTCTCGAGCTTCCGCCCCGGCGTGACCGCGGCCAGCCGCTGTGCCAGCCGCCTGGCCGACCAGGGCCGCGACCTGTTCCAGGACTTCGAGTTCGGCGAGCTCGAGCTCGAGGGCGTGACCAACGTGCTGGGCGAGCCGGAGTTCGCCGAGCCGGGAACCCTGCGCAACCTGGTGCGTTTCCTGGAGTCGCCACGCAGCATCCGCGACGCCCTGCAGGCGCTCGACCGCCGCGCCGGTGGCGCGCTGGGCGTGTGGATCGGCGGCGAGAATCCGGTGGACGACCTCCGCGAGTTCGCGGTGGTCTCGCACCGTTTCTCCCTGGCCGGCCGCGAGGGCATCCTCGCCGTGCTCGGTCCGCGGCGCATGCCGTACCAGCGAGCGCTGACGGGCATCGACACCCTGCGTGATGGACTCCGCAACCTGAGTTGAGAGGAACCTGATGAGCGAGAAGAAGCGCGAGAACGCCGCCGGCGCGGCCGGGGCCGAGGACCGCGACCTGCGCGAGGAGACCTCCGCCGCGGGCGAGGG